>CAZYWN010000035.1:0-5940 GCA_964651525.1 uncultured Candidatus Saccharibacteria bacterium
GGCATGGGAAAGGACCACACCATCTTTGCTCTAAAAGACGGCACCGTTTCGTTCAGCTCCGTCCGCAAGCAAACATTCACCGGGAAAATAATCCCTAAGAAAAAAGTAAGCGTCAGATAATTTCAAATTATAGGTTTTAAAATAAAAGTGAAAAAATCCGCGGATAATCTCCAGCGGATTTTTTCACTCTATCCTTCTCTGTTCTTCTTCTATTTCTTCGTAAAGTTTTTTAACGACTTCCCCGAGCGGCATTTTAGAGTCAGATTCGCGGATTCTCTGCACCTCCTTCAGGTAAACCCTCCCGTCTTTCTTATATTCATCAAGAATCAGCCTTTGCATGGCGCGTTCGTCCTCAGAAAGTCCTTTATGTCCTTCTCCTCCAAACGGGTTATCCATCCGCGTGCGCATCTGTGGAGGTCCTTCGTGCGGAGCGTTCATATTTTTTACTCTTTTTCCACTTTAAGCGTAAATTCTCCCGCCTTTTTTCCACCAATAAGAAGGGGCACAACATGGTCCCCCGCGGTCTTTATCGGTTCGTCAATTTTTAAGACCTCGGCGGTAATTCTGTAGCCCTTTTTTTCTAAGAGCGCCGCAACTTGTTCGTTCCCAAGCCCCGCGAAAAGAGAACCCTTTTCATTTGATTTTGCGAAAACAGCAATTGTTTCGCCGTTCAGTTTTTTTATATCTTCGCCGATCACCGCTTCTTTTTTCGCTCTCTCTTCCTCTGCTAATGCAAGCGCGCCTTCCGCATTTTTCACCGCTTGCGGCGTCGCAATTTCCGCTTTTCCCCGCGCAATAAGAAAATTGCGGCCATAGCCGTCGGCGACATTTTTCGCTTCTCCTTTTCGTCCAACCCCGCGGACGTCCTCCTTTAATATTATTTTCATAAAATATAGAATGAAAGGCAATTATACACGAACCCAAGCGAATAGTCCTGAAATCCTAAGCTCTAATATCTAAATCCTAAACAAATCCAAATGACCAAAATCAAAAACGTGTTTTCCTCCGAAGGAGGATCCGCCTCCGGCGGAAGAATTTTGAATTTTTGAAATTTGATATTGTTTAGGGTTTATATATTAGGGTTTAGGGTTTGAATGGTTTATATTCGTTTGTATATTGGTATCTTATATTTGATCGCCTTGCAACACACGGACCGCCTTCTCTAGTTGCGGGTCTTTCCCCTCCTCCCGCTCTTTGTCGGTGATAGCCACTTTATATTCCGGTGTAATTCCTCCTTTTGAAATCCAGTTGCCGTCCGGCGTTAGCCAGTGCGCGATGGTAAGTTTCAAGGACGCGTCTGGCGTCACTTTGATGAGTTCCTGCACGGAGCCCTTGCCGAAGGTTGTTTCGCCGACAAGTATCGCTTTCTTGTGCTCGTAAAGGGCGCCGGCGAGAATTTCTGACGCAGAGGCTGAACCTTGGTTCACGAGTATTACCATCTTTAATTTGTCGTTAAAGATGTTGTATCCCTTGCTCCGATAGACAACGGGGTCTTTCCCCTCGCCGAAATCTTCCGTGGCGACCACTTTCCCCGCAGGCAGAAACCAGCTTGCCATATCCACCGCCGCCTCAAGATAGCCGCCGGGGTTGCCGCGGAGGTCTAAAATAAGCTTGTCGCTTTCCGCAAGAACAAACTCGCGCAAGGCATTTCTGAAAAGTTCGGGAGATACGGCGGAAAAACTGTACAGATTGATGACGAAAATCCCGTCAGGACGTTTTTCGGTGTCTATTGTCGGAATGGAGATAACCGCCCGTTCCACCTTCACCTCAAACGGCTCTTTTTTGTTTTCGTCTTTTTCTCTTTTTATCGTGAGGGTTACGATAGTGCCTATTTCACCGCGGATTATCTTGACCGCCTCATCCACCGCCATCTTTTGAGTCGGCGTACCGTCAATCGCAAGAACTTTGTCTCCCGCAAGAATCCCCGCTCGCTCGGCAGGCGTATTTTTTAGCGGTGCGATGACCGTAAGGACGCCGTCCCGTATGCCGATTTCCATTCCTACCCCGCCGAAATTTCCTTGTATATTTTCTTCAAAAATTTTCGCGTCGCTCGGAGGAAGAAAAACGGAGTATGGGTCGCCAAGCGAGTCCACTAATCCGCTGATAGCCCCCCATAGGCGATGTTCCGCTTCTTTTTTAGTGGTGCGTTCCGGCGTGGATGTTGCCTCTCCATCAGCAGGCATGAATTTTTCATCTATGGTATTCCATGTTTCCCAGAACGGCGAAAAGTCAACGTTCTCTTCAGGAGAAATAATCGCGCTCTCTTTATTCAGGAGTCCCGCAACTTTGTCTATCGGCGGACGATTCGCGTAGCCCAAGGATACTCCCAGCACGAAGACGCTTCCGAGGATAAGAGTGGCTACGGAAAAAGAAATGACCAGTTTGTGCGTCCCATGCATATAGAGGTAATGATACCACAGAAGCCATTTTTCATTAAGAACGTTATTTGAGAGGGAGTATTTTGTGTGATACCATAAGGCATAAAACATGAAACTTGAAACATAAAACATTTAAATCATTACTTGTTTCATGTTCCATGCTCCATGTTTTATTTACTGGTGTGCTTGCTTTTTTGGGAAATATGTGATATTTGTTGTTTTAGAAAGAACGGCTATACTGCGGTTCATTTAGAAACACGGAGATAGTTATGCGTCTTTACAACTCGCTGTCAAAGAAAAAAGAGGAATTCGTCCCCCTGCGCGAGGGCGCTGTTTCCATGTACCATTGCGGACCAACGGTATATGATTACGCGCATATCGGTAACTTGCGGGCATATATACTTGCCGACCTTCTGCGGCGTTCATTTGAGCACGCGGGTCTTCGGGTTACGCAGGTCATGAACATCACGGATGTCGGACATCTTTCCTCCGATGCGGATGAAGGTGAAGACAAGATGACCATGGCCCTCAAACGCGAGGGGAAAGAGCTGACGCTAGGGAACATGAAAGCTCTCGCCGACTTTTACACGGCGCGCTTTGAAGAAGACCTAAAACGGCTCAATATAGAAAAGCCGCATGAGATGCCGCGCGCGAGCGAACATATTCCTGCGCAAATTGCCCTCATCAAACGGCTTGAGGAAAAAGGGCTCACCTACCGGACGAGCGACGGCCTTTATTTTGACACCGGCGCCTATCCTAAATATGGCGCGTTCGGTACAGTGCACCAGGACGGTGGAGACCATTCTCGCATCGGCGCGAACAAAGAAAAAAAGAACCACCGCGATTTCGTGTTGTGGAAATTTTCCGCCGCGCTCGGGTGGGACAGCCCGTGGGGAAAAGGGTTCCCCGGCTGGCATATTGAATGCTCCGCGATGTCAATGAAGTATTTGGGCGAAACATTTGACATCCACACCGGCGGCATTGACCATATCGGCACGCATCATACGAATGAAATGGCGCAGTCGGAAGCGGCAACGGGAAAGCCGTTGGCGCGGTTTTGGCTGCACAATGCGTTTGTGTCGGTTGACAGAGAGAAGATGTCAAAATCAAAACAAAACATTTTTACTCTGCGTGACCTTGCGGAAAAAGGCGTGAATCCACTCGCCTATCGCTATTGGCTCTTGACCGCGCAGTATCGCAAACCGGTTAATTTCACCTGGGACGCGCTCAGGGCGGCGGAACACGCGCTCTTTAAAATCTATAGTCAGTTCTTTTTGTTTGGGGAAACAGAGGGGAATCCTTCTCCCTCGTATCTCGCGCGATTCTTTGCTTTCGTGGAAGATGACTTGGACACGCCTCGCGCGATTGCGCTTGTGTGGAAAATGCTCAAGGATGACACCATAAGCGACGGAGACAAAAAAACGACTCTTCTTGAGATGGATGCGGTGCTTGGTCTCTCGGTGGGGAGTCTTCTTTCCAGAGAAGTTCCGGACGCCGTGCTCTCGCTTGTTAAAAAGCGTGAAGAAGCACGCGCTCAGGAATTATGGGAAGAAGCGGATGCTCTTCGCGAGCAAATTAAAAATCATGGATTTGGTGTCAATGACACTGCTCAAGGCGTGATTGCCTTTCCTCTCCCGCAGACCCTTTAGACGAGGGTATGCGGGAGTTTTTCTGCCAAATTTCTATACACACACGATGCACAAAGAAAAGAAAAAAAACGACAAGCGTTATATTGACGGGGTTATTATGGTCACCGCCCGAGGCGGCGGTTTTGTTGAGACGGGCGACCCCGCGCTCGGCGAAGTAAAAATAGAGCCCGGACTTATCGGCACGACTTTTAACGGCGACACCGTCCGCGTGCTTGTGTACCCGACGAAAGACAAAGACGGACGCACGATTGGCGAAGTCACGGAAACACTTTCCCGCGCGAAAGAAACTTTCGTGGGAACAATCCGCAAAGAAGAGCACATTTATTTCTTGAAGCCGCAGAATACGAGAATCCATGTTAACTTCATCGTTCCCGACGAAAATGTAAACGGCGCGAAGAGCGGCGACAAGGTTATCGTGCGCCTCTTGAATTGGGACGACCCGAAGAAGAACCCTTTGGGGGAAGTGACGGAGGTTATTGGAAAGGCAGGCATCCACGAGACGGAGATGAAAGCAATCGTGCGCGATAAGGGTTTTGAGATTGCATTCCCACAAGAAGTTTCGGACGCGGCGGCGAAAGTGAAGCACGATTACGCGCGGCATTTTCTTGAAGAGGAAAAGATAAGGCGCGACTTCCGTAAGGTGTTAACCTTTACGATAGACCCCGAAGACGCAAAAGACTTTGATGATGCGTTGTCGTTCAAAAGGATTTCAAAAGACGTCGTTGAAGTCGGTATTCATATTGCGGATGTTTCTTTTTTCGTAAAAGAAGGCGGGGTTCTTGATAGGGAAGCGGCAAAGAGAGGCACGTCCGTCTACCTTGTTGACCGGACGATTCCCATGCTTCCCGAAGTGCTCTCAAACAATCTCGCGAGCTTGGTCCCCAATGAAGACCGCCTTGTGTTCTCCGCAGTGTTTGAAATGGATATGAAAGGAGAAGTACAGAAACGCTGGTTCGGGAGAAGCATCATCCGTTCAGCACAACGCTTTACGTACGCATCGGCGCAGGAAGTCCTCAACACGAAAAAAGGCCCGCCTTCGCCAGCGGCTTCGGCGAGGCAAGGCCCGTTCTCTGACGCGCTCCAGACGCTTGACGCTATCGCCTTGAAACTCCGCGAGGGACGCGCCGCGGAAGGCGCGTTGACATTCGGGCAAGATGAAGTCAAATTTGAACTTGATGCGACTGGAAAGCCGATTCGGGTGTACAAAAAAGAACGTCTGGAGACGATGAAACTCATAGAAGATTTTATGATTCTTGCGAACTCCGAAGTCGCCGCGTTTGCGTCTGGAAAAGACAAAACGATTGAAAAGATGTTTATTTACCGCGTGCATGACGTCCCCAACGAAGACCGCGTATTTGAGCTTCTGCGTATGTTGACCGCGCTTGGCTATGAGGTTCCGAAGAAGCGTGAGCACATCAGCAAAGACACGCTGAACTCGCTCCTTAAAGCCGTGAAAGAAGAGCACCGTCAACTTGTAGAAACGGCGGCGGTGCAGTCAATGGCGAAGGCAATTTATTCAACAAGAAATATCGGGCATTTCGGGCTTTCCTTAAAACACTACACGCACTTCACCTCCCCTATCCGTCGCTATCCCGACCTTGCGGTGCATCGCCTTTTGGCGCTTTATCTCGCGGGCAAAACGGTTCCGGAAGAGGACTTGCGCGTCTATGAAGCAGTGTCTCGCCTTGGGAGCCAGCTTGAAGTCGCGGCGCAGGACGCGGAGCGCACTTCCATAAAAATGAAACAGGCGGAGTATATGTCCCGCTATATTGGGAGCATCCGCGAAGGCGTCATCACGGGACTTACCGAACGCGGTATCTTCGTCCGCGAAAACGAAACGCTCGCGGAAGGGATGCTCCATCTCCGCGATTTGAAAGACGACTACTATGTGCTTGACGACACGAGCTTCCGCA
>CAZYWN010000036.1:0-5751 GCA_964651525.1 uncultured Candidatus Saccharibacteria bacterium
ATGTCCCCGTTCTTCATCAAGGCTACAAAAAGTTTTTCAGCGAATGCGTGAGCCGCGGCGCACACTCCTTGTTTCTTTTGGGGCACCCTTTTACGGACGCTTTTTCTGAGATCCAGAGAGACCTGCGCGCGCTTTCTGCGGAGGAAATTCAAGCGATGGTAAGAACCCTGCACCTTTTTTCTTCGGTGGAGGTGCTCTCTTTTCTGCGCCTCCCTGCACTACACTGTTCTGACCGCGTGCTTCTGCCGGACGAGGATGTGTCGCGTTGTTTTTCTGAGGATCAACTTGTCCATGGGCAGGCGGAATTCATCCCCATCTTTCTTCGGTGGGATATGAAGGCGCTTTCAGAGAAGCGCGTGCCGGAACATCACCGCGCGGTTGCCGTTTCCGCGTTTGACCGCGAGATAATGCTCCGCGCGCGTGACGAGGCGAAAAAAAGTCCTGACTGGTGGCGGCAGATTGGCGCTATAGCGGTCGCGGACGGGAAGGTCCTCTGCGAGGCGTTTAACGAACACCTTCCAAACGCGCAGACGACCTATGCTCACGGAGACCCGCGAAGCAATTTTACTGCGGGCGAGCAGAACGAGTTTTATTGTTCTTTGCATGCCGAACAGCGGATCCTCGCGCATGCGGCGCGAAAAAAAGGAATTGGACTGGAGGGAGCGTGGCTTTACGTCACAACCTTCCCCTGCGCCATATGCGCGCGAGCGCTTTCCTTTACCGGAATCGCGCGCCTTTACTATGCCGAAGGGTATGCGACGCTTGACGCGGATGAAATTCTTGCGCGCGCCGGGATTGAGGTTGTTCAAGTGGATGTCTCTCTTTAAATTAAGGCGGCCGTGCGGTTGCGGCCGCACGCTTTGTGTATCCCTTTTTTAAAAAAGCCCTGTTCGCGTTACACGCGGACAGGGCTTGTATTTTTCGGAAAAATCACTTTTTCCCTATATAGAATATCACTGATTCAAAATCGGAAGCGTTTCTGTTGGGTACAATAAACTGGACATGCACATGGGAGACGGTTGCCTTGGAAGAATTCGTGTCTCCGAAGCGCGCGCAGAACGCTCCGCCGGAAACGCCGTATTCATTCTCAATCCAGCGGAGATGTTCTCCAAGTTCGGCAAATGCCGGAATCGGAATGTCCGCAATGGTTGTCGCGTGATGCCGCAGGATGAGTATGAGGTGCAATTTCGTATTTTTATACGGCCATTGGTTTTCTGTTACGACCCAGAAGTCTCCCGTGTGGAGAATAGGTTTTTTATGCTCAAGTGTGAGATTTTCCGGACAAAATGGGCAGTGGCCCCTTGCGAGAATTCGCTCCATTGCTTCGCGTTGTTCCGGAAGACGGGCATTGTCAATAGCAACTGCGGGCGGCCTCGGACGTCGCGTGTACCAGTCTATCATATACGGATACTCGTCCTCGGGCCGTTCCTTGTGGAACCCCTCATTGTCTGAATAAATGCGGCGCCATTCTTTTTCGCTAAGTTCGGGAAAAAATGTATCTCCTTCGCACTCTGCATCCACGCGAGTGAGAATAACCCTATCCGCATGCGGCAGGGCGAGACGGTAGATTTCTTCGCCGCCAACAATGAAGATTTCCTCCGCGCCACCCGCGCGGTGGAGCATCTCATCCCACGACGACACGGTGGAGACAGTGTCCCGAAACTCGGCGGGAATGGGGTATTCCGCCTGCCGTGTGAAGACGATACTCCTTCGTCCGGGGAGCGGTTTGCCGAGCATGGTGACTATGGATTCATACGTTATGCGCCCCATAACCACGGTACCGCCTTCCGTTACGAGCGCGAATCTCTTTCTGTCTCCTGGGAGATTCCACGGAAGTGTGTTGTTCTTTCCGATGACGCGATTTTTATCCATTGCGGCGATTAAAATAATTTCTCTCATAGCGTTCGCTCCTTTGTGTGTTTACGGCGCAACGGGGATACCCGAAATAGCAGGGTGGGGATTGTAATCGGAGAGCGTGAAGTGTTCGTGACGGAAGTCGTGAATGTCGGTCACGCGCCGCCCCTCTTCCGTCAGGGAAAGCGTCGGAAACGGACGCGGCGGGCGTGAAAGAATCTCTCCAATCCACGGTATCTGATTTTCGTAGAGATGCGCGTCAAAAAACGAGTGGATATAAACGGCGCGCCGATAGCCGGTCAAGTGTGCGAGCATCAGCGCGAGCGCGGAGTACTGAATGAAGTTTGACGGTACGCCCACAGGCACATCTGCTGAGCGCTGGTGCATCATGAGATAGAGCGTATCGCCGAGGATGTTTACGAATATCCAGCCGTGACAGGGCGCAACGACAACGCGCCTCTTTTTTCCTTCTCCGCGCACGGTGTAATACGGAATCCAGGGCGTTACGACATGCGTTTTCAAATACGGCAATTCGCGGATTTGCTCTACGAGATGCTTGAACTGGTCAAAGGTTTTTGGGCGAAACGATTCAAGAAGCAAACATGCTTCTTTTACCGCTTCAAAACGGTCGCCGTGCGAGAAATCTGTTGCGTCCAAGACGAGGTCGCGTAGACGACTGATAATTTCATCCGCGTTTTTGGGCGGCATGGGAAAATCATGAAACGCCGGCCCATATGAGCCGGGCCCAAGTTCGCCGGGCGCAAGACCCATTTCCGTAGCGTACGGCGAGTTTCCCCAGCTTTTCCAATAGTGGCAGCCGAACTCCTCAAGCCCTTTCACCGTATCCACACCGTTAATAAAGGCGCATATCTCCCCGATGGGTTGGCGCCAGAAGCCGATTCTGCGCTCGGTGATGACAGGGGATCCATTTTCAAGGTCAAAACGGAGCGGCGGCGGCGCGACGACCGAAAATGTATCAACGCCTTGCGGCGCGCGCGACCGAACGCCGTTTTCAAGAACGGTCTTCAAAAGATTCTGGTACTGAAAATCTGGCGTCCGTTCCGCGTACGGTTTCACATGGATTGTCATAGTATCCTTCCCTATTCGTGTTGACAAAGTTCAGTTTCTTTCGCCAATGATACTTATTTTTTGGAGAGAGGCAAGGCAGTGTGGGATACTGGGGAGAATGGCGGAAACAAAAAAGGGTTCTTTCATCGTCGTAGACGGCGGTGATGGAGCGGGAAAAGACACGCAGATAGCCCGCATCAAAAATTTTTTCTGCGGCCCCGTGGACATACTTTTTACGCGGGAACCTGGTGGGACGGCTATCGGCAAGCAGTTGCGGAAGGTGCTCCTGTCTTCGGAGAACACGGCGCTTTCTCCCGAGACAGAACTTCTTCTTTTTTCCGCGGCGCGCGCGCAGTTTATGAAAGAAATCGTCATTCCCGCGCTCAAAGCGGGACGCAATGTTGTGACGAACCGGTTTGACTCAAGCACCGCGGCGTACCAGATTTACGGAAGGCAACGCAACTATTTACATCCGCTTTTTACTTCAATCAACGCGCTCGCGCTTACCGACGCTGAAACGGGGACCATCTACCGCCCCGACCTGTATATTCTTTTGGATGTTCTCCCAAAAACCGGCATCATACGCAAGAGAAATATCCCCGAAGAAGAGTTGCGTTTTGAACGCGAGCCGATGGATTTTCATGAACGCGTGCGCGTGGGTTTCCGCGCTTTTCTTGAGAGGGAACACAAGGAGCGCCATGCGGTGATAGACGCGAACCGAGACGCGTCCGCCGTCTGGAGAGACGTGAAAGTGTGCCTCGCGCCGTTTTTTCTCTGACTTTTTTTAGGCTGTTCTGCGTGGTAGTATTGAAACCATGAAGGACATCCGCCCTACTCTAAAAAAAGAAATCGTCCACGCGCTTCATGACCTCGGCATCACGCCGGGGGATATTCATCTTGAGCACCCGGAAGTTCGCGCACACGGCGATTATTCCTCAAATGTTGCGCTCCGTTATGCGAGCGAGGCGGGAAAAAGCCCGCGCGAACTTGCCGAAGAACTTGCGGAGAAACTGCGCGCGGCGGGCATCATGGCGGTGGAAAAAATAGAAGTCGCGGGGCCCGGATTTATCAATTTTCGCCTGTCGCGGGAATTTTTCTCCGATGCGGTTAAGGAGATTCTGGAAGAAGGGAGCGACTACGGAAAGAATGTTGTTCGCGCGGGGAAAAAAATAATGATTGAGTACACCGACCCGAATCCGTTCAAGGAATTTCACATCGGGCACTTAATGTCTAACGCGATAGGAGAATCGTTGTCGCGGCTTATTGAGTTTTCCGGCGCCGAAGTGAAGCGCGCGAACTATCAGGGGGATGTGGGGCTTCATGTCGCGAAAGCGGTCTGGGGCATGCGTTTGAAAGGCATCACCGCCCTCGGCTCGGACAACGCCGCTTCTTTTGGGCAGGCATACGCCGCGGGAAACGAAGTATATGAAACTGATGCTGACGCAAAGAAAGAAATAGACGCAGTCAACAAAAAGATTTACGAAGGGGAAAGTTCCGAGCTCACGGCGCTGTATGAAAAAGGGAAGCGCATATCACTCGGCTATTTTGAAACTATCTACAAAAAACTTGGCACGCGCTTTGATTATTATTTTTTTGAAAGCAGGTCGGGTCCGGTTGGTAAAAAAATTGTAGAAGAAAATACGCCCAAGGTGTTTCAAGAAAGTGACGGCGCCGTTGTGTTCCGCGGCGAAGAATATGGTCTCCACACGCGTGTTTTTATTACGAGCGAGGGGCTCCCGACCTATGAGGCGAAGGAGCTGGGGATTGCAAAAATCAAGCACGATGCGTATCCTTACGACCTTTCGTTTGTCGTAACGGGAAACGAAGTGCGCGAGTATTTCAGAGTTGTACATAAGGCACTGGGGCTCGTTTTCCCGGACCTTGCGGCACAGACAGTTCACGTGCCGCACGGGATGCTTCGTCTTCCATCAGGCAAGATGAGCTCGCGCACGGGGGATGTCATCACCGCGGAGCGGCTTATAGAAGAAGCGAAAAAGCGCATCATTGAGAAAATGGCTGACGCAGACGTGTCCGAGAAAGAAGCGGTTGCCGAGGAAGTCGCAATCGGCGCAATCAAGTATTCAATCCTGAAGCATACGCTTGGAAGCGACATCATTTTTGATTTTGACGCATCCCTTTCTTTTGAGGGCGACTCGGGGCCGTATCTTCAATATACTCATGCGCGCGCCTTGTCGGTGCTTGCAAAAGCAAAAGAAAATGGAGTTTCTCCGTCATTCTCCGACACCCCCCTTGAGAAGATAGAAGAGGTGGAACGGCTTTTGTGTCAATTTTCCGAAGTTGTTTCCCGCGCGGACGACTTGCGCGCGCCGCAATTGGTGGCGACGCATCTGACCGAGATTGCGCAAGCATTTAACAATTTCTACGCGCATGAACACATCGCGGATTCACCGTACCGGCTCGCGCTTTCCAAGGCGACGGCGATAGTGCTCAAGAACGGACTCTGGCTTTTGGGCATCGCCGCGCCGGAGCGGATGTAAGAATTGCAAAATGCAGATTTCAAATTGCAAAATGACGATATAAAACATGAAACATATAACATGGAACATAAAAAAGTTTATTGCGATGTTTTATGCTTCATGTTTCAAGTTTCATGAATGAAATTTTGAAATTTACAATCTGAAACGTGAAATTAAATTATGGACGACCAGAATAAAAAATCATTCGCTCAAAAAGAAGAAGAGATACTCGCGTTCTGGAAACGGGAGAGCATTTTTGAAAAATCGCTTCAGAAAAAAGCGCCCAATGGCGAGTTCGTTTTCTATGACGGTCCGCCGTTCGCAACGGGGCTTCCCCATACGGGCTCCCTTT
>CAZYWN010000037.1:0-5667 GCA_964651525.1 uncultured Candidatus Saccharibacteria bacterium
GCGAATCTTTTGTTTGATGCGGGACCATCCGGAGGGTATGATATTCTTGAGTGGAAAGAGGTGGAATAGAGAAATGTATGATTTAAGATATAAGATTTAAGAATGAAACTTATCATCGGAAATTGGAAAATGGAGCCGCAGACGCTTGCGGAGGCGCGGAAGCTCGCGGGAGCGATTGCGAAAAAAGCGCGGACTCTTCAGAGCGCCCGGACGGTTATCTGCCCGCCGTTCGTGTTTTTAGAGGGGCTCAAAAAAATGGCGGACAACGCATGGTGCTTGCTTGGCGCGCAGGATGTCTTTTGGGAGGAGAGGGGTTCGCACACGGGAGAAATCTCCGCGTTTATGCTTGAAGACGCGAAGGTGAAATATATACTCATAGGACATTCGGAACGCCGCGCGCTCGGAGAGACGGACGAAATGGTGAATAAAAAAACACGCACAGCGCTTGCGCACAATTTTACCGCAGTCGTCTGTGTCGGCGAACGGGTGCGGGACGAAGACGGGGCGTATCTTCGTTTTGTGGAAGATGAAATTCGTCAAGCGTTCGTGAAAGTGCCGAAAGACGCGCTTTCCCGCGTTGTCATTGCCTATGAACCCGTGTGGGCAGTAGGGCCAAAAGCGTTCCGCGCCGATACGCCGGAAGAACTTTTTGAAATGGTTATTTTTATACGGAAAATTATCAGTAAACTATTCGGCGCCAATGCCGCGCACGCGATGCGCGTGCTTTATGGCGGCTCGGTTGATGAAAAAAACGCGGAAGGATTTCTCGCGAAAGGGAAAGCGGACGGACTCCTTGTGGGGAGAGCAAGTTTGGACGCGAAGAAGTTTGGGAAGATACTGGAGATAGCGGAAAAACAATAGAAGATACCACAACACAAGCGAATACAAACCGGTAAACCCTAAATCCTAATATCTAAATCCTAAACAATATCAAATTTCAAAAAATTCAAAATTCTAAACACGTTTTGAGCCTTTGCTATTTAGATTTTGGATTTGTTTAGAGTTTAGGATTTAGAACTTAGAGATTCAGGACTATGTGTAGCCCTTCGTGTCATTCAAGTTATAATATGGAGCTCCCTCTTCTCACCCACGCCATAGACTTGAAAAATAAGCGCATACTCTTGCGTCTTGATTTGAACATTCCCATAGAGGACGGTCTCTTGAAAGACGCCTATCGGATAGAGGCGATACTGCCGACCCTCCAGTTTTTGAAGGAAGCGGGAGTGTCGCGTGTCGTCATTCTCTCGCACCACTCGGATAAAAAACAAAGCTTGAAGCCGGTGTCCCGTTTTTTGGGGAAGACAATTCCGCATCAATTTGTTCCCGATATTTTTGCCGACGGCGCTTTCGTAAACGGTGAAGAAGACCCCGCCATTTTTATGTGCGAAAATCTGCGGTTTTGGAAAGGAGAGGAAGACAATGACCCTGAATTTGCTGGTCGGCTCGCTTCGCAGGGCGATGTATACGTAAACGACGCGTTTTCCGCATCCCACCGCGCGCATGCGTCTGTTGTCGGACTCCCCGCGCTTCTTCCCGCGTACGCAGGCCCCTTTTTCGCGCGTGAGGTGGAAGAGCTTTCCCGCGCGTGGAAACCAGAACACCCGTTTCTTTTAATACTTGGAGGAGCAAAGCCGGAAACAAAGATGCCGCTTGTTGAAGAGTTCCTCGCTGCGGCCGACTCGATTTTTATCGGAGGCGCTGTTGCGAATATTTTTTTCAGGGAACTCGGTTATGAAATAGGACGCTCCGTTGCCGGAAAAACACCGGTGAATCTCAAAAAAATTCTTGATTCGGGGAAACTTATATTGCCCGGGGATGTGATGGTGAAAAGTGACGACGGCGTTTTCGTAAAGACGCTTCAGGATATTTCTCCCGATGACATGATTCTTGATGCGGGGCCGGAGACGATGGAAAATCTTAAAAAATCCGTGGGGAAAAGCCGCTTCGTTTTGTGGAACGGCCCGCTGGGGGACTATATGAAGCCGGGGTTTGAAAAGGCGAGCATCGTTCTTGCCGAAGCAATAAAAGAAAGCCCCGCGTGGAGCATCGCTGGCGGAGGAGATACGGCGGCGCTTTTGCGCGAGCACCACCTGACCGATGCGGTTCGTTTCGTTTCATCCGCCGGCGGGGCGATGCTTGAGTTTTTAGGGAAGAAAACACTACCGGGGATAGAAGCATTAAAGAAAGTAGAAAGTAGAAAGTAGAAAGTAGAAAGTAGAAAAATTTTTTTGGGAGCAAAGAAAAGTCAATTTTTTCTTATAGATTAAAGCGTATGGCTTAACGCTGTCTTTATTTTTTCCGCGACCTCGTTCATTTCAGCGTCGCTTTTGTACGGACGTTTCTCAAAATGGCGGTGGCCGTCATTTGAGAATCGCGGGATAATGTGGATGTGGGCGTGGAACACAATCTGCCCCGCCGCCGGCTCAATGTTCATTGCAATGTTCAGGCCATCCGCGGAAACGGCGTCTTTGACCGCATGCGACAGTTTCTTGAGCGCGGGAATAATGGCGCAGATGGCGCGCGCATCCATATCAAGAATATTTCGCGCATGCGTTTTCGGGACGAGGAGCGTATGCCCAGGGTTGTTCGGCTGAATATCCAAAAACGCGACCGCGTGTTCATCTTCATAGACTCGCGCGGAGGGGATTTCTTCGGAGACGATTTTGCAGAAAAGACAGTTCATGAAATCAGTATATAGTATCTGGTATCTAGTATATAGGGATGGAAACGGCGTGGGACAGAGATCTTCTTTGCGGATAGCGTTTATCTGTGATATATCTAACGCAGACACATAGTTCAAAAAATCATGGGGAGAGAAGCAGAAAAAGTCTTTTCCCAGAAACCTCTATTTTCATTTTCGAGGAAACAGCATGGCAACGAAAACGATGGCGCTTGGCATCACCATTGACGGCGAGAAACTTGCGGGAAAAATCCGCGACTCGCAGTACATGAAAAACGAAGGATACGGTGTCCATTACGATGTGGAAATAACGGCGAAAGAAGCGGCAAAAACGGATAGGAAGTTCAAAGGACTTCCGCCCGGTGAAGTCGTCGCATACGGCGTCTGTCTCGTACAGAATAACCGTCAGGACTATGTTCATTTCCGCGTCAGCCCGGGGCAAGTATCCGAGTTTCGCTATTTCGCATTCGTGACAGATGAGAATGTCCTTGCCACCGACCTTGCGGAACTTGTTAAGGAAGTCATTCACCCGTAAACAAGGCGATGCTCTCTTCCCCCGACTGGCAGTGCGCCTTTCTCGGGCGCTCTCCCACCGGCACTACGTGCGGTGGGAGAGTTTTTATGAGGAAGAGGGGAAATTATGATGATTTACCATCCGTTTGACTTTTTAACAGCAGGGTATATAATAGAACATATATTCCCCTGGCGGGGAGTTTTTTAGAGAAAACGACATGAAAATATTAGACTACATTAACGAAACGCGCGCGGAGATGCGCCATGTGAACTGGCCGACGAGGAAACAGACGGTTTCTTTCACGATACTCGTGATTGCATTTTCGTTGGGCACGGCCTTCTTTCTTGGCTTTTTTGATTTTATTTTCACGTTTCTTTTGGAACTATTTCTTATATAAAAGATACCAATCTACGAATGAACACTAATGCAACTAATGGATACAAATGTGACGTTTTAGATATTCGTATTCATTTGTATCATTCGTACCCATTTGTATATTGGTATCGTCTCTTTTATGGCAAAACAAGAAGCAACAAAAGAGCGTAATTGGTACGCTATCCACACCTATTCCGGATACGAAGACGCTGTCGTGCGCAATTTAAAACAGCGCATAGAATCCTTGGGTATGGAGGACAAGATATTCAATGTGATGATGCCGACGGAAAAGAAAATAAAAATCAAAGGCGGCAAGCGCGTTGAGGAGGAGGAAAAGATTTACCCTGGGTATGTTCTTGTGGATATGGTGGTAACGGACGATTCGTGGTATGTAGTACGCAATACGCCGCGCGTGACGGGTTTCGTGGGGACGGGCGTCTATCCAGTGCCTTTGGACAAAACGGAAGTTGAGGAACTTTTCAAACGAATGGCGACCGATGTGACGAAGCACAAAGTTGACCTTCAGGTCGGCGAAATTGTGGTGATTACGGACGGGCCGTTCAAAGAGCAGGAAGGCAAGGTTTCTGAGATTGATGAGGACCGCGGCAAGGTGAAGGTTCTCGTATCCATGTTCGGGCGCGAAACGCCGGTGGAGATTGATTTCTTACAAGTTAAAAAACTATAAAAGATACCAATCTACGAATGAACACTAATGCAACTAATGGATACAAATGTGACGTTTTAGATATTCGTATTCATTTGTATCATTCGTACCCATTTGTATATTGGTATCGTCTCTTTTATGGCAAAGAAAGTAGTCAAAAAATTAAAGCTCCAGATTCCAGCAGGAAAAGCAACGCCGGCGCAGCCGGTGGGGCCGGCTTTGGGGCAAGCGGGAATTAACATCGGCGAGTTCGTGACGAAATTTAATGAAGCGACGCGCGAAATGATGGGCGACATAATTCCCGTTGAGATTTCGGTATATGAGGACCGGAGCTTTAGTTTTGTCATGAAAACGCCGCCCGCTTCAAACCTTCTTTTGAAGGCGGCTGGCGTAGAAAAAGGCGCGGGGAAAAGCTTGCTTTCAAAGGCAGGGAAAGTAACGAAGGCGCAGATACGAGAGATTGCCGAAAAGAAACTTCGGGATTTGAATACCGACAATATAGAGCAGGCAATGAAGATTATAGAGGGGTCCGCGCGGTCAATGGGGATAGACGTCAAATGACGCCTGCCCGAACAAATTCTTTTAGAGTTTGTTTTAGGGGGGTTGAGGTAAATGAGAAAATATTCCGACCCCGTCACGGTGCCCAAAAAGTGAGCGCTCCGGGCCGCTAGGCCAAGACGTACTCACTTTTTTGGCACTGTGGCGGGGTTTTTCTATATGTGGGTCCCTATGCTTCACGCGGCGGATAGGGTATCATATATCACTATATGGCGATTAGAGGCATTCTTGAACCGCACCCTAATTTTTCTGACCGTTTCATTCCCGATTACGGCGCTTTAGCAGAGACCACAGAGAGTTTGAAGCGTATGGGGTATCGCATCGTGCTGACGCAAGGGGTCTACGACCTTCTGCATATAGGACATCGTTTATATCTTGAGAAAGCAAAATCGTTTGGCGACATTCTCGTCGTCGGCGTTGATTCTGACGAGCTGACTCGGGCACGCAAGGGACCCCGAAGACCGGTTGTTCCGCAAGATGAACGCTTGCAAATGCTTGTCGGGCTTCGCGCGGTTGACATTATGACGCTCCGGACACCGGAACACGAACTGCCGCATCTGATTAAGGTCGTGCGACCCGACACGCTTGTGTTGTCGGAAACTACAGCGGACTTCACTCCTGAACTTGTTAATTCAATGGGATTGAGGCATTATTGCGGGCAGATAGTCACTCTGCCCGCGCAGTCAACCATCTCCACGACGGCACGAATCAGAAATGTTGCCGTTGATGGAGCGCAGCAGCTTGCGGCGCGCATTGAACAAATCATAAAAGAGCATTTCACCGGCCACTAGGAGGAGAGATGGAACCAGTTGCGGTTGCCTATGTCCCCGTTCTTCATCAAGGCTACAAAAAGTTTTTCAGCGAATGCGTGAGCCG
>CAZYWN010000038.1:0-5642 GCA_964651525.1 uncultured Candidatus Saccharibacteria bacterium
TTTTTCGGCGAACCGTCTTGCATTTTGCGCATATCTTTTTTACCGATGCACGAACCTTCATAAAATATAAGATTTAAGATGTACGATTTAAGATTTGGCATTTTCGCTATGCGAAAATGCTTTTTTTTAAAATGTTAAATCCTAAATCGTATATCTTAAATTTTCTACGTCCTCCGCACAATCCTCCCCTTCCCCCCATAGGGGTCAATCTCTACCACTACTTTATCGCCCACCAGCACCTTAATCCGGTACATCCGCATCTTTCCAGCAAGATACGTTAGTATCTCCTTCCCGTCGTCAAGCCGCACGCGGAAAAAGGCATTAGGTAGCGCCTCGATAACGGTTCCCGTCTGTTTTTCAATGTTTTTATCGGCCATTTCGGTGGCTATTTATAGTAGCAGATACCTCCTATGAATGTCAAATATAGCTCCAGGGGTTGATAAAAACCACCTAATCATATTGAACCAGTCAGTAAGTAAAGTCCCAATTCACCTAACAAAAGACCGATTATCTAAATTTTTAATTTCAAATTTTGAATTTTGAATTTTGAATCAAACTTGAATGATGTAATGTTTCAAACACTTTGTCATTTAAAATTTATTCAAAATTAGAAATTCATCATTCAAAATTAGTTTTGTAATTTTATTAGAAATTAGGTTAATTAGGTGAATTAGAAATTTCTGTTGTCTTGTCTCCCATAAGCAAATCTGCGATAGCGCGATACCTTTTTATTTTAATCCGAAATACTCTCTATCACTATATCCTTTGCCTCATCAGGGAAGGACCTTTTCCAAAAAGGGCGGAACGTCACCTCGGCGCGCGTAATGCTTGGGAATTCAACAAGAACAGCGGCAAGATTGCTTTTTTTGACATTCCGCAACCTGCTCTGCAGTTTATCCGCATCAAAATCCCACACCAGATGTGGTGATCCTTTCAATGTAAAAGAGAACTGTGCGTCATCTTCCGGATTAAAGTTTGCCTTATCTATAATCGCGAACTCAAGATCCTGTAGGTTTTTCACTCTTATACTCGCCCCCTCTTCGGTATAAGAAAGTTTTTCAGTGATAAAATTACCAAAAATTTCTTCATTAAAGATAGCGCCGTAGAGAGTTGCCCTTTGGGTTACCGTCACCGTCTCCCCTGCGCCATCTTTCGCGCGAGGAAGTTCGCTCTCCTCAAACATCACAAAAATACCTTCATCGTAGAAAACAAAACCGTCCGGTTTTCCCGCAAAGGCGCTTGCACGCAATTTGTTTTCCACTTCTCGGCGGAGGTCTCCGGTGACTTTCTTGAAATCATCTTCGCTGATCGTCTTTTGCTCTCCGTCAAAACCGCCGGTTATTTCCGTTTTTCCGCGCGCGTAAAATTTCGCAAATCGCGGTGTCCCCTTAAACCCAGGGATGGTGAAATCGGAGAGTCCTTTGTTGTATTCCGCACCGGGTTCATCGGCAAAGATAACTGTCTCAATAGAACCGGGAATCGTTTTCCCATTTTCCGTCTTTTGTCCCGGGACGACAACCGATTCATGAATCCTGTATATCTTCCCATCGGGAGATTCAAATCTCGTATTTTTTATCAGCCGCTGACTTGCGACGCTAAAATCATTGTAAATGACGACCGTTCCGGAAGCGCGAAGCAGCACTTTTTCCAAAGATGTCGCCGAAACATCCCGAGACACCGAATCGGACATCTCCATCATATCAAACGGCAAAATATTTTTTGCCGCCTGCTCCGCGCCCTTACGGGCCACAATTATCGCGTCAAATGACGCGGACTTTTGTTTTGGGACTATCTCGATGGTCGCTTTTTCAAAAAAGGTTGCTGACGCAAAAACTAAAACAAGCACGGCAAAACCAGTCGCCGCCCACATGACAATGCGGCCTTTTTTCCGCGGAGGAGTTTCAACGGAGGAGAATTTCGGAAACGGCGTCGTGCCTCCGCTCCCTTTTGACGCGAGCCCTATCCTCTGGTATGCCCCCTGCCGTGTAGCAGACCCGCCTTGGCCAAAAATACGCTTGGGTATTTTGCTTCCCGGCCTTTGCACAATAATGTCCTGAATTTTTTGAGGAGACATGATAAATAAGTGTAGAATGAAAAACGAGAAATGTAAAATGAGGAGCTAGGAATTAGCTGGTAGCTTGTAAAAAAACTCACGAGTGTCGTCTCTACAAGCTAATTCCTAACTCCTAATCTTATTGAGGAACAGCGCATCTATCATGAGAAACGCATCTTTTGAAACTCCGGGGGCGAATGCAACATGCGCGTCAAACACCTTCTCGTCCGCGAGGTTCGTCACAAAAGGCTTCGCGGTAAGCGTGTATTGATAGAGTGCCTCGTTCTGGACTGCCGCAGAAATCCACGGCGCGATTTTTTTATCGGCAACCAGAAACACAGAATGAGGCAAGAATGACTCATGGGCGACATGCGCAAGGCTTTGTTCAAATTGACGCATCCATTTCCCTTCTACCCTATCCACCGCCGAGCAAAAACGAGCCGCGAGAGTGCTATTCCCTTGTTGCGACGAACGGATTGCAAAAAGCGATAACGCTTCTTCGGGAGAAATAGCGCACTCCGCAGAAAGCGTGCGGATAAGAAAGTTCCTCCCCAGGGGGTATGACACAGAGGATGTGAGCGTCCCACTCCTCACGACCGACACCTCTGTCACTTCTCCGCTGACATCCAAGAGAAGGTAATCTTCATCTGCTTCGTTTGAATCGCGGATAGCGGAAAAAAAAGCCAAAAGGAACGAGCGCGTCCCCAACGTGTCAACGTGAAAGGTCCGTCCGATGCGCTCGTTAAAACAATTGAGCGGCTTTTGGTCGGCAAGCGCGGTGTACAAGAGAAAATCTATATCCCGCGCGCTTCTTCCATAAGGAGCCTCTGTCGCGTAACCATTTATGGCGAGAGAAAGTATATGCTGCTCTATGACCGCGAACTCCCGTCCTTCTTTCGCGGAAGTAATACCGAGTTTCTTTTCTATTGATTTTTTCTCTCCGGTGGTAGCAGATTCAAGGATTCTCTGAGTCACGGTAAAAGGCTTTCCGCTCCCGATATGCACGGAGCCCATGTGCGGCACATACCACGGCGCCGTAACGAAACAATCGACCGTACGCGGAAGGCGGTTTCCCTGTCCTGCGGCAGCGAGGCGTTTCGCGCCGAGAGAAAGGAGGTCAGCCGACACGGAGTCAATCGCCGCCTCAAGAAGACCGGTAAGGCGCGGCAAACTCACCTCTTCCATGGGGCGGAGCCACTCTCGGACTGTGTGGATGATATACGGTTTCTCTCCGGACGCGAGGAGAACAAGCGCCGCTCCGACTGAAGTACCACCGATGTCAAAAATAATAACCGGCGTTTTTTGCGGCTTGCTTTGAGATGTACCGAAAAACATTACCCTATATTATACCATTTTGTGTGCACAAAAAAAGAAAGCGGGTTTCTTCTTTTTTATACTGGATACCAAATACGCGATACTCGATACTATTTTACTCTCGTGTCTTCTCCCCTATCGCGTCAAAAATCGGGTCAAGATTTCCTAAAAAAATACCCTCAATGTTATGCCAACTCTCCTTGATGCGGTGGTCGGTAACGCGGTCTTGGAGAATGTTATAGGTGCGGATTTTTTCACTGCGGTCGCCGGTGCCGATTTGCCCTTTTCTTTCCGAGGAAAGTTTCAGCGCCGCTTTTTCTTCCTCCGCCGCCTCCAGTTTCGCCTCAAGAATAACCATCGCGCGCTCGCGGTTTTTGAGCTGGCTCCGTTCGGTTCGCACGCTGACGACAATGCCGGTAGGTTTGTGAAGAACGCGCACAGCGGTCTCCACTTTGTTCACGTTTTGCCCGCCAGGACCGCCCGACTTGGAAAAGGTAACTTCAATATCCGCGGGACTGATTGCAATGGTCTGTTTCGCGCGAATCGGAAGTACCGCGACTGATGCCGTTGAGGTGTGTACACGTCCGGATTTCTCCGTTGCCGGCACGCGCTGAATGCGATGCACCCCCGTCTCAAAACGGAGCTTTCGCCATACATCATCCCCTTTGATTTCAAATGACGCTTCTTTATATCCGCCGAGGTCGCTTGTTGAGTCGTCTATTTTCCGAAATGACCAACCGTGAATCGCCGCATACTTCCCGTACATTTCCGCGAGTTTTCCGGCAAACAACGCTGCTTCCTCCCCGCCCGCGCCGGCGCGGACTTCAAGAACAACCTCCCGCGGAAATTCCTCTTCTTCTTTTTCCGCGGCGATAATATCATCCATCTGTTTCAGAAGTTCTTTTTTTCGGTTGGAAAGCTGTTCCAAGTCATCCTCCGCGAGCTCTTTCAAAGATGGGTCGCTTTTTATGGTTTCCATGAGCGACTCCTCCTCCCGAAGCAGTTTTTCATACATGCCCGCGAGAAAGCTTGTTTTGGGATTTTTTTTATATTTTTCCAAATCCATTATCATGAGTATATATCAATCGGCGCGACAAAAAAACGCGCTATGCGCGCATTTTTTTGTCCGCCTTCGCTTTTGCTTTTGCTTTCGGTTTTACAGAAACCACGGCGGAAAGTTTCGGTTTTTTTGATTTTCGCGCAACCGCGAGTTCTTTTTTCTCCGTGGCGGCTTTCTGACGCGCTTTGAACCGTTCCACGCGTCCGGCGGTGTCTATAATCTTCTCCTGTCCCGTATAGAAGGGGTGGCACGCGCTGCAGATTTCAACATTGATTTCTTCCCGCGTTGAACCAACGGTAAACTCGTTACCGCAGGCACACTTCACTTTTGCCTTTGAGTAGTATGTGGGGTGGATGTCTGTTTTCATAAGGATATTTCTTGAATGATATTGAATATACGCTATTTTGCAGAAAAGGTCAAGCCGGCAACATTGAATAGCCGTAATTTTGAATTTCTAATTTTTAATTTTGAATAAATTTTAAATGATTCAATTTTAAAATTCAATAATTCGTATTTGGTTCAAAATTCAAAATTCTAAATTCTGTTTTCAATTTCTTTGGAGTATATCTATCTGCCTCTGATATTTTTCGGCAAGCACCATGACTTCGTCGCCATAAAACGCGTATGCGGGTTTAGTGGCATTTTTCCATCCGGCGAAATAACGGAGCGCGGCAAGCCGTTCTGCGCTATATGTCCCTTTGTCCGCTCCGTTGTCTTTCATGAGAAGCGCGGATGCCATAAACGCATCATACGGTTCCCACGGGTTCGGCGGCGCGTGTCCCGCAACTGCCGCGATGCGGTCTTCATAGAGCACCCACGTGGAGGGAATGAATTGCGCCGGACCCATGGCGCCCCCCCACCCATACCATGGTTTTTTTGAAACCGGCAGTGCATCAGGATTGAGCCCGAGCCGCCGCGTAATTTCCACAAAGATGGGCGCGTCGCGCTCGGGGTGCATGTCGGTGCGCCAGTTGCCCGTGCCGACATTTTCTCCGAGATTTGATTCTTCCGCAATGACGCCCAAGATAAGCGCCGGACGCACGCCCGTTTTTTCAAACGCCTTATTCGCGTAATCAAGCGCCTTTTCAAACGGAATCGCCGACGAACCCTGGAGCGCGAAAAGCTCAGAACGAATTGCCGCCGCGTCCTGCTCCTTCTCCTGAACGACCTTCTGGTAAAGGGCTTCCACACCCTTAGTCGCCGCAAGAATATTAC
>CAZYWN010000039.1:0-5589 GCA_964651525.1 uncultured Candidatus Saccharibacteria bacterium
ACTTCGGCGGCGGCAACCACTTTGAGCACACCGTTGAAGGCGAGCTCATTGAGGGGCCGTTCTATGCGGAGCATCTCCGTATGCTTCTCGCCGCGTTTCCCGAATGGAGAAATGACAGCGAATTTCTCGCGCGCACTGTCGTTTCGCCTCATTACAGCGGGCAAGCAATGGCGTGGGGCACGCTGCGCGTTGGCTCTGGCTATGAATATGGTCTTGACCTTCGCGATACCCCCCCGCGCATGGGCGGTTGGGGCGACCCTCTCTACGGCGCAGTCAAAAACGACCCGCAGAGAGGCAACTACTCCCGCATTTTTAACGGCAGGATGACCTTGAAGACCTACGGCGACAAGCACTTTTTCGCCGCCGTGGCGACGCCGTATGCGTTCTATCATATGTGCGCCGCGGGCACGCATACCGACCGCTATGGCGAACATGGTTTTCCGCCGAACAACACCGGCGTGTCGTTCGTGGGGCTTCCGGTGGATGGTCCCGACAGCGGGCCAATCCTCTTGCGGATTCTCCCGTATGATGTCATCAAGGATTTCGTGGAGGACAATCCCCGCCCGTTTGACTGGGACGCGTTTCTCCCGAATCCGGCGTAGTAATTTCAGAATCTAGAATGTAGTAAATAGAAAATAGAATCAAGCCCCGAACTCGTGCGAGTTCGGGGCTTTCTTATGCGCGCTGTCTTTATGCGCTTTCTTTTCCTTTTTCCGCGCTTTCCATGACGACCGAAACCACACCATTATACACGATGATTTTTCGTGTTCTTTCGGTCCACGCGTCTTCAACCTCAATGTATCTCGGCGCTTTCTTCACCACATGCGAATCCGAAGTCGCGCCAAGGATGCGTTCAATCCACATGGAAATCTGCGTTCCCGTCAAACTGCCGGCAACCGTGCCGCAGGTATAGGGAACAAAGAGCATCCAGTCCAACTTGAAGTACACGAGGTAGGCGAATGTCGCGAACCACACGCCGTTGGAGCACCACGCGGCAACCATATGGTAGGCAATGCTGTCGCGGTTTCGCGCGCGCGAGACCATAGAGAAGCTCACATTCTGCAGGAACGCGATAAACATCATGTAGGCATAGTTGATGGGGTTCGCCGTGGAAGGAAAAACGAACGGATTGTTTCCCGCGATGAACGTATATGCCACACCGACCGAGAACAGCAGAAAAACAAGCAACGAATTCGTGTTGGCGAAGAGCGCCTTTACTTTCTCTTTCATCGCCCGTCCTTTCTTGTTTGTTGTTATAAGAAACCGTATCTTTCGCAATGTTAACGGCGCACTCTTGCCCTGTCAAGATACATACGATAAAAGAAAAAGAATCCGAAAACAAGAACAATAATACTCAAAGATTGGAGGATGAAAAATATCTGTAAATCGGAAAGGACGCGATACCATAATGACGGTGGATAGATGAGGACGTTTTTGATAATCAGAAAATTACGAAGAAGCCCGAGCACGGATTCCCCCGCTATCCCCGCCGCGCCGAGGATGCCCCACAGCGTGAGACGCGGTGTTTTCAGAAACCACCGCACGAGCGTCACAATAATCAGCGTGCGGATAGGAAGGTATATCGCGATATTGCCGATAAGGGGCAGTGCGTAGGTGCTGATTATTCCTTTTTGAATGATGAAATTGTATCCAAAAAAGAAAACTGCGGCGAGAAACCATGCGCCGAAGAACATTTTTGCCCATCGCGGAAGGCGTATATTTAAAATATCAAGAATCCCCAAGTAGAAAAAAATGAGCGCGAGGAGCGTAATCGGAAACGACAGAGCGAAAAAGAAATTGAAATCAGTGACAGTGATTGCTTTCCCCGCTTTCGCGAGTATCGCCGGCACTTGAAACCAGTACATGAGAAAGAGCCCGAGCGCCCAATAGAGGAGAAAATGACGGGAAAATTTTTGTTGTCGCAACCATTCAATAAAAAAAGCAACACTCAAAAGAACACCGAGCGCGAGCGCCAGAGCGGGAAGCCAAACTGCGGGATTTATTGTCATTTACCCTATTTTATCATACAGACGGCGCGGTGAGGCGTTCCCTTGTCCACAATAATGCGCGCGATGCCATTCGTCCCTCATGGTGACCCTACAGGGAGTCGAACCCTGCTTCCCACCTTGAGAAGGTGATGTCCTAGCCGATAGACGATAGGGCCACCATGAGGGACGGATGAACAAGCAGTACATAAATTGTACCATTTCTTTTTCAAAAGTCCAATAAACTTTTCGTTATTTTTGGTGGTACAGTATCAGCAGAAAAGTCTGCGTTTTTTAAAAAAAAGAGAAGGAGACACCATGCCTCACGGCGTTCTTGCGCAAAAGACAGCAGAGATGCAAAAAATATGCGAAGAAATAGGCGCTCCCGCGTGGCTTTTTGACGAGCTCAAAACGCCGAAGTCGGTCGTCAAGCGGAAGTTCCGCGTCGTTATTAACGGCGCGCCCCGTGTTTTCACCGTCATCCGTGTGCATCACATCAACCCGTTTCCGACCGGCGCGTGCCCGTATAAAGGCGGGTTGCGGTTTCATCCCGCAGTCACCGAAGAGCTCTTTACGGCGCTCGCGATGGATATGACAGAAAAATGCATTCTTGCCGGACTCCCGTTTGGGGGCGCAAAAGGCGGCATCGCGCTGGACAGAAATTCGGTAACGCCGCTTGAACTGCGCCGCATTACCGAAAAGATGACCGAGGAACTTCTCAAGGCGAACATTCTTCATCCGGATATAGATGTCCCCGGCCCCGACATGGGTACTGACGCGGAAATCATGCACTGGATGTACAACACCGTCGCCGACCTGAACCAACTTTCGCGAAGCATCAGCAACACGACCGCCGTCGTGACAGGCAAGCCGGTAGAATATCAAGGCATCCCGGGAAGAGAAGAAGCGACGGCGCGCGGCCTTCTGATTCAGCTCGCGGAATATCTGCGGCTATCGTGTATGTTGTTTCCCCATCGCCTCCGCCCGACAGTCGCTATTCAGG
This sequence comes from uncultured Candidatus Saccharibacteria bacterium, assembly GCA_964651525.1. Classification (GTDB taxonomy): domain Bacteria; phylum Patescibacteriota; class Minisyncoccia; order Phycocordibacterales; family UBA2135; genus CAZYWN01. The sequence goes on from CAZYWN010000039.1 coordinate 2,989, forward strand.
GGTTTGGCAATGTTGGAGCGAATGTGGCGCGCCTGGCATCGGTATTCGGTTTTGATGTCGTCGCAGTGAGTGACGTAAACGGCGGAATCGGAAGCCGGCAAGAGTTGGATATGGGAAAGGTTTTTGCGTGGTATAACGGTGACATCTCCGGCCCAGAATGTCTCTTGCGTCTCTCTCTGGAGATGCCCCGCGCGATATATGAGAGACCCCGCACTTTTCTTGGATTTCCGGAAGCAGAAGCCATTGGGAATGCCGAGCTCCTCGCGTCAGACGCTGACATTCTCATTCTCGCGGCGATGGAGCACCAAATTACAAAAGAAAATGCCTCGTCAATCCGCGCGCGAATCGTCGTTGAAGGAGCAAATGAGGGAGTCGCTCCGGAAGCGCAGGATATTCTTGCGGCAAGAGGCATCATCGTCATTCCGGGAATCGCGGCAAATGTCGGTGGCGTCGTGGTGTCATTCCTTGAATGGAGCAAAAATCGCGGCAACCGGCGGCATAAAGTTGACATCGCCGGCGATACCGTATGGGTGAACCAAGAGCTCACCTCAATCATGGAAGAGGTCATTCGCGACGTATACAAAAAAAGTGTGGAAATGTCGTCCTCTCTCCCGAAGGCGGCGTTGACGCTTGCGATTGAGCGCATCTATGAACAGTTGAAGCGCAAACACGGCTATATAAAATAGGACAGAAGTAAAACGACAAGGCGCATCAACCAGATGGTTGATGCGCCTCTTTTTTGCTCTATATACGGAGATTTAAAACAGCGTTCCGCGATTCTTTTTTTCTTTTTTCGCGACCGTTCCGCCAATTTCGTTCTTTTCTTTCGCGCCATTTTCACGCTCACGCAATACTTCCCCAACGGCGCGGCGGTAGTTGCAATAGTCGCATTCCGCGGATGGTTCCGGCGCGGCATCTCCTTCCAGACACGCGCGGATGTCGCGGAGCGTTCCCTCTACCCATGTGTCAGACCCTTCGTAGGGGATGACTTTCACGTCAAACTCAAGCTTTCCGTCAAACGCTTCCTTGTCGCGCGACGCGTTTGCGTATACAAAATAGCCCGTATTGGAAACTTTAAAACCATTTTTTCTAAAGAGCCATTGATACACTTCTATCTGGCGCTTATAGCCGTCCTGCCATTCCGCATCCAAACTCACCTCGCCGTCCTTTGACGTTGCTTTATAGTCAACTACCAGAAGTTCCCCATCCGGCTTCACCCATACGTCGTCAATCCCGCCGCGGACAAAAAGATTTGTCGGCTCGTGAAGATAGGAAACCCCGCGCCGGAGCGCGTCGCGCCATTCGTCCATCCTTTCATGCGCAAATGGCACTGCATCAATTCCGTATTCGCTCATCAAGGGGTGCGCGGATTTATGGCGGCGGTGGATGTCAAACTCTTTTTTAAGAAGCGCGTCTACCGCGCTGTTTAAATTAAACGGAAAACCGGGCGGGCGCCCTACGCCAAGCCTCTGGTCGTAATAGAAACAGCGCGGGCAACTCAAAAACAAGTCAATTTTTGAACGACTCATTTTATGGGGTTCTTTCGCCCCTGGAACAAAGAGATTTCTCGTGCGGCGAGGATTGTAGTACTTGCTCATAATGCAAAATTGAAAAATCAAAATGTAAAATGACAATTTAAAATGTAAAATTATTTTTTGTTTTTTAGCGTCAGCAGGCTTGAGGCAATGATATTGGAAATTTCTATGAGTTCTTTCAACAACCATTCTATTTCTTCTTTATCCCCCTTGCCGACATCACGGAGAAGGCAGAGCCACACTTTGGATTCATTTGCTGATTTTAATGAATGGGTAAAGAAATTGATAAAATCTTTTTTTGAGCTTGCCGAATTCGCCTCCACATAATTTGCTAAAATACTAGTCCCGCTTCTTAACAACTGTTTACCCATTATATTGCAAACAGAATCTTTAGGAAGCCTATCTATGAATTTGATTAACCGCAAAACCCAATTGTAAAGACGTTTTTTAAACTCATTTTTGAATTTTGCACTGTCATTTTGCATTTTGAGATTTACATTTTACATTATCGGACGTAAAGTCCGACAATCTCCGCTTTGTCAAGCACATGCCCCATCATCGCCTCTTCCAGTCCTTCTTTTGTGGTTTCTTTCGGAAGTTCCAGCGCGATATCAAGCGCGTAGAGTTTGAAGAAATACCGATGCTCCCCGTCAGGCGGACATGGGCCACCATACTGCGCCGCGCCGAAGCTCGTCGTCCCCGCCATGGCTTCTTTCGGTGTTTCTCCTTCCCCAATCGTTTGTGTCTTGATGGAAATGTTCCAGAGGAGCCAGTGCACCCAAAGCCCCGACGGCGCATCGGGGTCGTCCACGATAAGGACAAGCGATAACGCGCTCTTTGGGACGCCCGAAAACGCGAGCGAGGGATTTATGTTTTCTCCGTCGCACGTATATTTCTCTGGAATTTTTCCATTGTGCCCGAAGGCGTTGCTTTGAATACGCATAAAAAGAAGGGTAACTCTCAATTTTTAATTTTTCCTCCAAAGGAGGATCCGCCTCCGGCGGAGAGTTCTAAATTTTTAATGATTTAATTTTTAAATTCGTTCATTTACATAGATATTATTCAT
>CAZYWN010000040.1:0-5552 GCA_964651525.1 uncultured Candidatus Saccharibacteria bacterium
ATAGAATCCCGTCTTAAATAACCGCAAGGACGGGCCTTGCCCCTGTTTATCCACAATATACGCACCGTCTGCCTGCGGCAGTCAGGCAAGGCCCGTCCTTGCGTATGTTGTCGCGAGCCTTTAGCTCAGTGGTAGAGCGCGTCGTTGACATCGACGAGGCCGGTGGTTCGATCCCACCAAGGCTCACCTTGTGTTTCTTGTGATAAAATAAGAATAGTTTTATTCCCCGAGACCCTTTCTCGGGAGAGGTCGAAAAATAATTTTTTTCTCATATAAATATATGGACAGAAAACATTTTAAGTGCTGGTTATGGAAAGGTTTGTGGACGTTAGGGTTTGTCGCGTTCGTTCTTGCGCTTGTTTCCTCAAACATAAGCGCGGGAGCTGTGCTCGGTTTTGACGTTTCGTATTGGTTCTGGGTGTCTCTTATTTTGGTCGCGCACTCAATCCCGATTAAGCTTGATTGCCACGATTGCAGTGTGTGCGCGAGAGGCTAGGTTGCACGAATATTCCGAATATCGCCCGCCGAAGGCGGGTCCTCCTTCGGAGGAAATGACGCGAATAAAAAATTCCCCCGCAACTGCGGGGGAATTTTTGTAGGGTTGGTTTTTACTTCCAAATTCTAAATTCCATATTCCAAATTCTGTTCGTCTCATTTCTTTCGTCTTAAAAACGCGGGGATTGCGGCGTTCCAGTCATCGTCATCGTCTTCTTCGGGTGGTTCGCTCATATGCGCGTTTCCATTGTTCGTTGCCGGTTCTTTGTGGAGCGGAATGCCATGATTACTATTTCCCGAATCAATCACCGCTTTCTTTTTTGGTTTTTCGTCGCCCGGATACCCTCCTTTTCCGCCGTTAGTGCCATTGCCGCTTGAGAAAATTTTCTGGTCGGTTGCATTATCGGGAAACCCGGACGCAATGACGGTCACCTTGAGTTCGCTCTTGCCGAGTTTCGGGTCGTTTAACGCGCCGAAGATAACTTTCGCGTCAGAGTCAATTGATTCGGTAATCACTTTTGCCGACTCCTGAATCTCAAACATAGTGAGATCTTGCCCCCCCGCAATTGTGAAGAGCACGCCCTTGGCGCCGTTTATGGAAAGGTCAAGAAGAGGGGAGTTGATGGCCATTTTCGCCGCTTCCTCCGCGCGTTTCTCTCCGGTTGCTTTGCCGACGCCCATCAAGGCGGAGCCGGCATTCGCCATAATGGCGCGGATGTCCGCGAAGTCCACGTTGATAATGCCCGGCATCGTAATGAGGTCCGAGATGCCCTCTACCGCTTGTCGCAACACATCATCCGACATCGCGAACGCGTGCGACGCGGTGACTTCTTTTTTGATGATGGCGAGAAGGCGGTCATTAGGAATGACAATAAGCGCGTCCACTTCGTCGCGGAGCGCGCGAAGACCTTCCTCCGCGATTTTCATTCGTTGCGTTCCTTCAAAGAAGAATGGCTTGGTAACAACCGCGACAGTCAGAGCGCCGACTTCTTTTGAAATGCGGGCAATTGTCGGAGCCGCGCCGGTTCCCGTGCCGCCTCCCATGCCCGCGGCGATAAAAACCATGTCGGAGCCCTTGAGCGAGTCCTGAATTTCCGATTTTGTTTCTTCCGCGGCGCGTGTGCCCGTGTCCGGATTCATTCCTGCGCCGAGTCCCTTAGTGAGATTTTTTCCCAGATGAATTTTTTTCTTCGCGGACGATTTGTGGAGGTCCTGCACGTCCGTATTCATCACCATAAATTCAACCCCATGCACTTTGGAGGCAATCATATGGTTCACGGCATTGCCACCGCCACCGCCGACGCCGATGACTTTTATGCGCGCGAACGCTTCAACTTCTGGGGTTACGTGAGGCATGGAAAAATTTAACATTTAAGATATAACATTTAACATTTGTTTAAATCCTACATGTTAAATCCTAAATCTTAAATCTACAGATGCCCCACGATACCAAAAGACAGGCAATCAAACAACCTTGACCGCAACATAAACCGTGTTGTTATCTTGGTTAGAGGCACAACCCAACTTAGATAGCACAACATATCTCAAAACCACACCCTCCGGCGGGTGAGCCAGGGGGTGTGGGGGTGTGATTTTTTGAAATGGAATGTTAGCCAAGGTCAGACCTTCCGCTACCTGTCCACACCGCGCCGCGCTATGCGTCGCAGTATGGACAGCTTGCGCGTAAGGACCGACCTTGTCCCGCTAGGGCATAAACTGCTTCAGCCATTCCAGCGCCTTGAAGACGTGCGTGTGCATCTTGTTTGTGACGCGGTTAAATTCAAAAAAGTCGCTTGTATATCCGCCGCCGCCCAGAAGGCAGAGTCCATAGGCGACTGACCATGCGGTGGGGAGCGGAGTCCCGCGCCCCTCCTCGTTTGCCGCGGCATTTCGCGGCGAGAGAGTCGCTCCGTGGAGTGCCGCGATGCGTGCGGGAAGCGAAAGCGAAGCCCGCGCTGTCTCCTCAAGCGGTTTGCCGCTAAGCCCGCCGCCGGTGAAAATGATGCCTGCCGGCAGGAGGCCGTTCCGCCCAATTTTTTTCAGATGTGTTTGAACCAAATCAAAAATATCCCGTAGGCGCGCTTCAACAATCTCATCAAATTTTTTTTGCGAGAAGCCAATGGATGCGGTATGCGCGACTCCGATTTTCAATGCCTCGGCTTCTTCCAACGGAATTTTCAAACCGAGCGCGATGTCGTTGGTTATGTGTGTTGACCCGATAGGAAATACTTCAAGAGAGACGAGTTGGTCATCTTCAAACACGGCGAGAGAAATGGTCTCGGCGCCGATATCCGCGAGGACGCATCCCGCGGTGCGCTGTGTTTTAGAAAGAGTTGCGATACTCGCCGCGAGGGGGGACGCGACAATGTCTTCCACATCCACTCCGGCATTTTCCACCGCCGCGATGAGGTCGTCAAGATGCTGTGAAAGCGCAGTCACAAAAAGCATCTTCACTTCAAACTTGACCCCTTGCATCCCCCGCGGTCTTCCTAATATGTCTTTATTGTCCAAACGAAACCGAACCGGAAAACTGTGGATTATTTTCCTGTTATTAAAATTTATGTTTGTCCCCGCGACTTCCATCACCCGTAGAATGTCCGCATCCGTTACCTTGCCGTCAATGCGGGAAATCATAACGGAGCCGGATGAGAGCGCGGATTCAAGAGAGATGCCGCCCAAAGAAACGAGCGCCCGGCGCACCGGCATCCCCGCCGTTTTTTCTGCCCGCGCAAGCGCCTCTTTGATGCTCCGTGTTGCCTCGGCGACGTGCACGACGTATCCATTTCGGATACCGCGCGACTCTGCGTTTCCTGCACTCACAACCTGCATTCCCCCCGCGCCTCCTTCTCGCGCACGCGCGACAACGACACGGACGGTGCGGCTTCCGACGTCTATTCCTGCTATGGTTGTGTGTGACATTAGGATTTAAGATATATGACTTAAGATTTGTGATTTTTGATTCATTCCAAATCTTAAATCGTACATCCTAAATCGTATATTTCTTGAGAAATCGTTGTTCCTCTTTCTCCATTCTACTCCCGTGCGGGAGCCCTTTCAAATGAAGGAGTCCGTGGATAAAGAGATACAGCACGAACCGGCGGTAGGACATCTTCCAAATGGGCGCGTCTTTTGCCGCTTTTCTAGGCGCGATATATATTTCCCCCTCTTCTTCGGAGAGGGGGAAAGAGAGGATGTTTGCGGGCTCGTTTTTCCCGCGGTGTTTTTCATTCAAGACGCGCGATTTTTCGTCGCTCACAAAGACGAGAGAAAGTGCGTACGATTTTCCGAGGATGCCATCTTTTACCGCTTGAAAAGGCAGGCGTGGAAGCCTGCCTTTCGTAGTGTTGGTGATGGTGAAATGCGAGTCGGGCATGGTTTATGGTTTTGAGACGGGTAGAAAGCGAATGTGCAACATAAAAACTGATAACCAGTATTTCGTCAAGAAAGCAAAGAAACAACGAAACAAAAAAACAAATCGTTTTCTTGCTTTGTTGTTTCTTTGCTTCGTTGTCTTTTTTATCGCCCCATTCTCTTCTTTTCCGGCGGTTTCCATTTCCCGAGTTTTTTTAGACGCTCAATTTCTTTGCCGCGAGTAATTCGTTTGAGCGCGCGCTTCTTTTTTTTGAGTTTTGACGTAGACCGAGCGCGAAAACGCAGGCTCCGCACTTGGTTCAACGCTCGGGAGCCCTGGACACGCTTGCTAAACCTCCTGATGAGGTTTAGGTTTGTTTCGTCTTGGTTTTTCTCTACTTCTGCATTGGCGGTCATAATTGGGTACTATACATTATATTTTTTGCGCGTGCAAGGCCCCCGTAAGGGAACAGTATAGAGAAGATATGTGGTAACAATTTTGAATCATGAATTTAGAATTTTGAATCAAACCCGAATTATTGAATTTCAAAATTAAATCTTTCAAATTTTATTCAAAATTGGAAATTCGAAATTAAAAATTTTTTCTATAAGCTCTTCTTCAGGTACTCCGCGAGGGTGTCTATCTTAACCGTGTCCTGCGAGCGCGACTCCATATTGCGCACAATAACTGAATCTTCCTGCGCTTCCTTTTTCCCCATAATGAGCGCGTAGGGAGCGCCGAGTTTTTCCGCAATCGCAAGTTGGACCGAGAGCGTGTCTTTGGAGAGAGTGTGAACGAGCGGAATTTTTGCTTTACGGAGCACTTCAATGACTGACAAGCTCTTCAGCTTTGCCTCAAAGCCGAGCTGAATGAGGCACGCCTTCGGTTTTTTGATAATCCGCGGAGGGGACGCATGGAAATCAGGGGACAACATTACGCGGTCCGCGCCAATGGCGGCACCGACCGATGGCAGTCCGCGCTTGCTCCCGAGCCGTTCGCCAAGACGGTCATAGCGTCCGCCGGCGGCAAGCGTAAGCGCAAGCGCGCCGCCGCCGTTTTCCTCAACGGGAATCGTTGCTACATCGGGCGCCGGGTCATCGCCGGCGGCTTCGTCCGCCGAGACCCCCGTGCTTGCTTTCGGGACAGGCGGACCCTCTTCGCGTTGCCATTCGTCAATTGAAATTTCAAAAACAGTGCGGGTATAGTAATCAAGACCCCGTACGAGTGTCTGGTCTATTTTGTAGGGGATAGAGAGCGTATCCAGATACTCCAAAACTTCCCTAAAATGCTCTTTGCATTTTTCGCACAAGAACCGCATCATGTCCGGCGCGTCCTCTTTCAGGGCGGCACACTGTTCGTTTTTGCAGTCAAGAAGCCGCAGGGGGTTGTCTTTTATGCGCTGGCGACAGTCGGCGCATAACTTGTTGATGTGTTTGCGATAATAGGCAGTGAGTTCTTTTATGTAGTGCGGGCGGCACTGTTTGTCGCCGATGCTGTTTATCAGCACAGAAAGATTTTTTAGTCCGGCTTCTTCAAGAATCCGGTACGACATATGTATCACGAGCGCATCCGCGATGCTTTTCTCCGTATTCAGGACTTCAAGCCCGAATTGGAAAAATTCACGATAGCGTCCGCGTTGCGGTTTGTCATGACGGAAAAACGGCCCATAATAATAGAGCATCACCGGCTGGGGTTCGGTGTGCAT
>CAZYWN010000041.1:0-5542 GCA_964651525.1 uncultured Candidatus Saccharibacteria bacterium
CGCATCAGGCGCTTGAAGACATTGCGCTTATGCGGGTACAGCCAAATATGAAAGTTATTGTTCCGGCTGACGCGGAAGAAGCGCGGAAGGCGACCTATGCCGCGGCGTTTATGGAAGGACCCGTCTATCTCCGTTTCGCGCGAGAGAAGACGCCCGTTTTCACGACCGCTGATTCCCCTTTTGAAATCGGAAAAGCAAACGTGTTGTGGGAAGCGAAGAATCCGGAAGTCACAATAATCGCGTGCGGGCCGTTAGTCCATAACGCGCTTCTCGCCGCGAAAGAACTTGAAAATGAAATCGCCACGGTTGTGATAAATAATCACACGATAAAACCAATGGACAAAGAAACAATTATCGCGTACGCGAAAAAAACGGGCGCGGCGGTGACGGTTGAAGAACATCAAATTGCGGGCGGGATGGGCAGCGCCGTTGCAGAACTCCTCGCGGCGGAATATCCGGTGCCGATGGAGTTTGTGGGCGTCCACGACAAGTTCGGGCAGTCAGGAGAGCCGGACGAGTTGATAGAACATTATGGAATGGGAGTAGGGCATATTAAAGAGGCAATACGAAAAGCTATATCAAGAAAGCAATGAAGCAACGAAGCAATTTGTTTTTTTGCTTAGGTCGGAGACCGTATGCTTTGTTGCTTAATTGACCTTATGCGTTTCAACGATTACCAGAAAAAATCCCGCGAGACGGCACGTTATCCCAAGACGCTTCGGGTCCTTGCATATACCGCAATGGGGCTTGCAGGGGAGACGGGAGAGCTTTTGAATAAAGTTAAAAAAGTCTTTCGTGATGATAAGGGGAAATTAAGCGCCGAGAAAAAAGAAGAGATTGCCGCTGAACTCGGAGATGTACTCTGGTATCTTTCACAAATTGCGACCGATTGCGGGCTATCCTTAAAAGATGTCGCGCAGGGAAACATAAAAAAATTGCAAGACCGGAAGCAGAGAGGGACGCTTCACGGTTCAGGAGATAAAAGGTAAACGGCTCAACAGAAGAGCCGTTTGTTTTTTTGTTGAAAAAATGTCGTTTTTTGTATATTCTATAGGAATACAATGCAATCAGAAGAAATACGAAGACGATTTTTAGAGTTTTTCCGCGCGCGCGAGCACGCGGAAATTCCTAGTGCCTCGCTCGTGCCGGAGAACGACCCGTCGGTTCTTTTTACGACCGCCGGGATGCAGCCCTTGGTGCCGTATCTTCTTGGTGAACCACATCCATTAGGCAAACGCCTTGTAGATGCGCAGAAGTGCGTGCGGATGCAGGATATAGAGGAAGTCGGCGACAATACGCACGACACGTTTTTTGAAATGCTCGGCAATTGGTCACTGGGGGACTATTTTAAGAAAGAACAATTACGTTGGTTTTATGAATTTTTAACATCGGAAGGGGAAGGACTAGGGCTTGACCCGAAACGGTTTTATGTCACGGTGTTTGCCGGAAATGAGGATGCGCCGCGCGATGACGAATCAAAAGAAATCTGGATGTCGCTCGGCATCACCGAAAAGCGTATTTATTTTCTTAGAGAAAATTGGTGGAGTCCGGGCGAAAATGGCCCGTGCGGTCCTGACTCGGAAGTATTTTATGACCTGACGCCAAACGGGCTTGGAGATATGAACCACGCAGAGTATCTTGCGGCGGATAAGGCGCAGAGCATTGTTGAAATCGGCAACAGTGTGTTTATGGAGTACGAAAAGTCGGGAGGAAGGGTTATCGGAAAACTTTCGCAAAAAAATGTTGACTTCGGCGGAGGACTTGAACGGCTTGCGATGGTGAAGCAGAGGAAAACAAATATTTTTGAAACAGACTTGTTTGAAGAATTGATGGGAGAAATTGATAAATGTACCGATGTGGACGACATAAAAGCGAAAAGAATCCTTGCCGACCATATCCGCACAGCTGTTTTTATTGTCGGCGACGGGGTTAAACCATCTAAAACCGACAGAGGATACATCGCTCGTCGCCTTATTAGGCGAGCGGCAAGAAATGCAAATAAATTAAAAACAGCAATAGATTCGCGGCTTATTGATATCGTCATTAAAAAATATTCTTCAATTTACAAAAATCTCTCTCAAAGAGCCGAAGAAATAAAGCAAACAATAATAGAAGAAAAAGATAATTGGGAAAAAGCGCTTGCGAGCGCAAGAAGGTTCATCATTCCTGAACTTAGAAGATTTATGGATGGAGAGTCGATTCCTAAATCAGAGGTGTTAAATGCACAAAAACTTTTTCAATGGTCTTCCACGCACGGTATCTCGTTGGAAGAATTACTTGAGCTCGTAGACGAAGTGCGTTTCAACGATGGATATTCAAAAATATCTCAAGAACAAAAAGAAAAATTTGTCGATGAATTTAGAAAAGAATTTCAAAAACACCAAGATCTCTCCCGCGCGGGCGCGGAGAAGAAGTTCAAGGGCGGGCTTGCCGACACGAGCGAGATGTCGGTCAAATATCACACCGCAACTCACCTCCTTCATCAGGCGCTCCGCGCGGTGCTTGGCACGCATGTGTTCCAGAAAGGCTCAAACATCACCCCCGAGCGGCTGCGCTTTGATTTTTCGCATGGCGAGAAAATGACCGACGAAGAGAAGAAGAAAGTGGAGGATATGGTGAATGAGAAAATCGCGGCGGCACTCCCCGTTTCGTATGAGGATATTCCGCTCGCGGAAGCGGAGAAACGCGGCGCCTTAGGACTCTTTGGCGAGAAATACGGCGACACGGTGCGCGTATACCAGATAGGCGAGGGCGAGAAAAAATTTAGCCTTGAGTTCTGTGGCGGCCCGCACGTCAAAAATACTTCCGAATTGGGACATTTCACAATCACGAAAGAGGAAGCGGTCGCCGCGGGGGTGAGGAGGATAAAAGCGGTCTTAAATAAGTTCTAATTAACCTAATTCACCTAATTTCTAATAAAAACCGAAAGGGGAAAATCGGAATTGTGGCATTGTGAATTTGGCCTTTTATTAGGTGAATTAGGAATTAGATGAATTAGAATTTTGCAGTGCTCTTGTCATCCCGCCAATTATCTGATACTATACTTTTCTATGGACACCAAAGAAAAAACTGTATCAATTCCGTCCTTGATTGAGCGCATGTTTGAAGCAGGCGCGCATTTTGGCTATTCACGGACGCGCCGCCACCCTTCGGCAAGCCCCTTCCTCTATGGGGTGAAAAGCGGCACCGATATTATTGACCTTGAAAAAACATGCTCGCACCTCGCCGTCGTCTTGGAAGCAGTAAAAGAATATGTGGCAAAAGGAAAGACGATTCTTTTCGTGGGGACAAAGCCAGAAGCGCGTGTCGCGATAGAAGAGACGGCAATCGCGCTTGACCTTCCTTATGTAACACAGCGTTGGATTGGCGGTACGCTGACTAATTTCTCAGAAATTAGAAAACGCGTTGAACGCTTGAAGGCTCTTAAAACGCAGAAAGAGCGGGGCGAACTGAATATCTATTCAAAAAAAGAGCGGCGCGACATGGAAGATGAAATAGTCCGGCTTACGCGCAATTTTAGCGGCATAGTTAATCTTGCTCGTATTCCCGACGCTCTTTTTATCGTTGACCCTCGTCACGAAGAGACAGCTGTCCGCGAGGCGAAAAAAATGGGTATTTCTCTGCTTGCGCTTGCGAATTCGGATTGCAATATGAAGGAAATAGACCATCCTATTCCCGCAAATGATGTTTCCCGCTCCAGTATTTCGTTCTTTTTGGATAAAATCAGAGAAGCGTACAAGGAGGGTGTTGAGGCGCGTATAATCGCCGCGAAGGAGAAGGAGAAAGAAGGAGAAGAGAAAATTTCTAATTCACCTAATATCTAATTCACCTAATAAAAGACCAACTATCTAAATTTTTAATTCCAAATTTTGAATTTTGAATCAAACTTGAATGATTTAATATCTCAAACATTCGGTCATTTAAAATTTATTCAAAATTAGAAATTCAATATTCAAAATTAGTTCGGGACTTTATTGGAAATTAGGTTACTTAGAACTCTTTCTTCATGGTAGACACCGACCAAATAAAAAAATTGAGGGACAAGACCGGCATCTCCGTAATGCAGTGCAAAAAAGCGCTGGAGGATGCGGGAGGGGACGAAGAAAAGGCCCTTGTGCTTCTCCGCGAGAAAGGAGCGGAAATTAGCGAGAAAAAGAAAGCGCGAACGCTTGGATCGGGGATTATAGAAGCATATATACACTCCGGCGCGAAAGTGGGCGTTTTGGTTGAACTTTTGTGCGAAACCGATTTTGTGGCGCGGAATGAAGAATTCAAAGCGCTCGCAGAGGACATTGCCATGCATATCGCCGCGATGAACCCGAGTTCGGTATCCTCCGGAGAAAACGGAGACGAAGCGGAATCTCTCCTTGCCCAACCTTCCATCAAGGACCCGTCACTCTCGGTTGGCGACCGCGTGAAGCAGGCAGTGCAGAAATTTGGCGAAAAAATAGAGATAGGGCGCTTTACGCGCTACGCGCTTTTGGAATAACGCCCGCATCTCGTTTAGCGGGAACTCTTATGCCTACTTTGCTCATTTTTTCTATTGCGGCCGCCCTCTCTTCGGCCGCCATTGTCGGCTTGTTTGCGTACCGGCTTCAATGGATTAAAAAAATACGCATTTCGTTTCCGGAGACAAGCGAGCGTTTTTTTGATTCGCTTCTGAAGCACGGCTTTGGAAATGGGAAAATAGAAAAATATGCATCCCGATGCATGAGCGTCTCCCAAGATGTTGCGGTGCGATGCGCTCTCTACGCAAGGAACCACAATCTTACCTTAAAAATCAAAAACAAAGTGAAAAACCGTGTTGACCGTTTTTTGGGAAAAAGCGCGGCGATTCCGGACAGGGAAACCTCGTCTGTTTTTCTAAAAAGCATCGCGGAGTACAAAAAGCATACACACGAAGAGGAGGAAGAAAATTTGAACGTTTAAATATTTAAATTTTTTCTGTTGCCACCTTAGCTCAGTTGGTAGAGCAACACTTTTGTAAAGTGAAGGTCCCCGGTTCGAGTCCGGGAGGTGGCTCCAGTAATCATCGGACCACGCCCGTGACAGATGTCACGGGCGGATTTTTATGTTAAAATAGCCATTATGCAAGAAGAAACACGCCAGGGGCATCTCCATCCGATTTCTCAAATGATTCGCGAAATCAACGCGATTTTTTATGACCTTGGGTTTGAATTTGCCGAAGGACCGGAGATTGAAACGGAACACTATAATTTTGACGCGCTGAATATTCCGGCGAACCACCCCGCGCGGGATATGTGGGACACATTCTGGCTGAAAAACAGCCAGCAATTTCAAATTTCAAATTTCAAATTTCAAAATAAATCCAAAATCCAAAATCCAAAACAACAAAAATTATTACTCCGTACTCATACTTCACCCGTGCAGATACGGTATATGGAAACGCATAAGCCGCCGTTTCGCATTATCGTACCCGGAAAAGTGTATCGCCATGAGGCGACTGACGCGACCCATGAGGCGGAGTTTTTTCAGCTTGAAGGGCTTGCGATAGACAAAAACATAACCCTCGCGCATCTCA
>CAZYWN010000042.1:0-5127 GCA_964651525.1 uncultured Candidatus Saccharibacteria bacterium
CCGCTGTTTCCGCATACGCAATTGTGCCGGTAACATTCAGCGCGTTTAAGGTAGCCACATCAACCGTCTGCGTCGTGTTGGTAGCGGAAGCGCTTACCACATTATCTGTCGTAGAACCGACAACGAACCATTGCGCATTTTGAAGGTCGGCAAACGGCGCGGAGCCGTCCGTAGGCGTCCCCGTGAACCATATCTGGAATCCGCAGTCGTAGTCAACAACCGTTGTTGAACAGGTGGTGCCCGTCGTAGTCGCAACGCACCCGTTAGTATTTGCCGCCGTATAGCAGTAATTCTCGTCCCAGCTTGAATAATTTGAGCTTGTTCTGCCGCACATATACGCACCCTGGTCTTGGGTCGTTGAAGCAAAAACAAGCGATGCCTCAACGGTGCCGATTGTGCTACATCCATTGCCGTCAGTGATAGTTAAGGTCGTGCTTGCCCAGACATACGAGTTTTCGTTCAGCGTAATCGTCGTCCTGTCAAGCGTTACCGTCAAGGTCGGCGCGGAGTTGCCGACGGTAACGGATGTTGAAGAAACATCTGCCTTCACATACCCCACAAAGAAAAACACGCTCACCGCGACAAGCGCGAGGGAGAGAAACGCGCCTTCTGTTTTATGTACATACGCGCCCACGCCGCTTTTCCGCCAGAAATCCTGAACACGCGAAGAAAGCACTGCGACATATTTCTCCGCATATCGCGTGTATATTTTCTGAAAAAGTTCTTTATAGTTTTTCTCCATTGTCAAAAGAAGTTCTTCTAAACCTTGTCTCTGGCCCTTTGTCTCTTGTTGCCTTCTATTATACCCCCGATTGACAAAAAGGTGCATAGGGGGTTATCCACATCCTCATAAAACATGAGGCACACAACATGAAGCATTTGAAAACCAGCGCGAACGAAGCCCGCGCTGGTTTATGTTCCATGTTCCATGACTTAATCCGCCACCGCGCTAAAGGTATTCTCCCCTGTGTAACTTCCCGTCGGCTGTCCATTCGGTATCGCGATGCCCCAGAAGGTGTTAGCGGTTACCGCGGTCGTGGTCGCCGTGGAGGTGGCAAGAACAGTTTCTACCGTCGCTGGAGTCGTGGAGGAAAGATTGTTTGCAAGAGAGGCATAGATTACATCCGAAATATCAAACTTCTGCTGGTCGTCGTCTATCCTCTCGGCAGGAATCGCGCAGAGCGCATAGTCCGTGCACATCCATGTGCCACTGATTTCGGTGTCACTCGCGGTGTTTCCCGTGTTCGTGACTGTTACCGTCTGATTATTCGTGTCCGTATCCGCGTTCGGCGCGGTTTCGGGATAGGTGATTGAAATAGTAACATCAAGCGCGTTCAAGGTTGCAACATCAACCGTCTGCGTCGTGTTTGTTGCGGAGACGCTTGCCGCGATGTTGTCGGTCGTTGAACCGACGACGACCCACTGCGCCGCGATGAGGTCAGCGCCCGGCGCGGAGTTGTCCGTGGGACGCGCGGGATACCATATTTGAAAACCGCAATCAAACTCCACATCATTGTCCGCCGCGCATTGGTTTCCCGTTGTCGTAGCGACACACGAGGTTGGGAGATAGCAGAGGTTCGCGTCGTATGAATAGTTCGCGCCTGTCAATCCGCAAATATACGCGCCTTGGTCTTGAGTTGTAGAAGCAAACACGAGCGACGATTCCACCGTCGTGATTTCCGAGCATCCGTTCGTGTCGGTTACCAATACCGTGGACGACGCCCAGACAAAAGTATTTTCGTTTAGGGTAATCGTCGTGCGGTCTAAAGTAACAGAGTCAACGGTGGGGGCGGCATTTGAAGCCCACGACGCCTGCGCTAACATCCGCGACGCCGTAACCGCGCCCGTCGTGTTCGTCACATTGACATCAATTTGATTGTCGTCAACAAGACCGGTTATCGCGCTGCCGCCAATCTGCTGGTTAGCCCCAGCAACATTACCGTTGCCTAAATCAGTATCGGGTTCGGCGGTAATATCAACCAATTTTGAAGCGTCTAAGGCGTTCGTCGCGTCATGAGAAGCTTTGTAGGTTACCGTGCTTCCCGTCCATTCATTCGCGTCATAAAGGGTTTGATACGCCTGCAATCCCACGCTCCCGCTATCGGCGGTATTCAAAAGAAGATACTGCGCTTCAAGTTTTGTGGGACTTGTCTGGTCAACGATAATTTTCGCGTTGTAAATATCGTATGAGGCGGTGGAAGCGGTTGTGGAAGCGACAAGGCGGTAATTTTTGCCGTTTGTCGGCGTGAAAGAAACGCGCACGCGGTCAGGCGTTGAGGTAGAGGTGCCGTCCGTCACAACCTGCGCAATGTTCGTCCATGTACCTCCAAATGCACTGTCGGTCTCTTCAATCGCAACGCCGACCATGCCGTGCGTTTCGGTGAGTATAATTTGACCACCTCCGCCAGTGGCGCCAGAGCAGGTAGTGGAGTCAAGGCCGCCACCTCCTCCACCAGGAGCGCTCCCATTGCCACCAACTGTTCCGCCGAGATAGCTACCACCGCCGCCACCGCCGCCGGTATCATTATCCGTTCCATTTTTCCCCGCCGTATTACCGGAAACGCCACCGATACCACCCGCGCCACCCTGTGTATTATTACCCTGACCACCCGCGCCACCTGATGTTCCTGATGCCCCCCCGTTTCCCCCGCCAGCACCATCGCCATTCGGTCCACCGGCACCACCGCCACCGCCACCGGTATCATCAGCATGCGCGTTTCCTCCTCCACCGCCGTTTGCAGTGAACTGTCCCGTATTATTCGTGCCACCGGCCCCCTGAGTGGTAGCATTGACTCCACGAGCGCCTGCACTCGCGACGACGTCGGTAGAATTGTAGGTGCTGTTTCCTCCGGCGACTTCGCCCGCTCCAGCCTTGCCAATAGAAAGACCAACAGATGTTCCGGCAGAAATAGCAAAAGTAGATCGTGCATACCCACCACCTCCACCACCATCACCACCTGCTCCGGAACAACCACCGCCGCCGCCACCACCCCACGCTTCCACCTGAACATAACTGACACCGGGAGAAGCGATATATGTAGCGCTTAATGTGGTGGTTGTCGCATTCTTATTATCGTAGGTGGTAGATGAAGCGACTTGATAATCGCGATAGGTTACCTCAACGGAAAACGAGGGCGAACCGTCCCAAAGCGATGAGTCGTAGAACCAGTACTTGGGGCTCGTGAGTGCCTCGGTCGCGGTGTTTGTCTTTCCCGTTTCGGCGTTGCCGATTTCTATCTGCGTTTGTGTCAGCGAAAGCGGGTCCGCGCTCTGGGCTATGATAATCCGCGCCGCTTTCACTTTAGGCGCGGTGCCGTTCGCGAGATTAATGTTGTATTCCGTCTGGGTTGCGGCGGGAGGGGTGAAAACAGTGCGCTGGCGGAAGTAAGCGGTCGCCGTCACGGAGATGGTCGCGTCCTGCGTCGCGGTGTCCACGCGCTCAAGCGCGACGGTTAAGGTGCCGCTGTCAACCTGCGCCACCGTCTCAAAGTAGTAGGTCGCGCCGCTGTACTGCGTGGTGTCAAGTTGGATTATTGCAGAGTCGTCGCCGGAGGCAGTTACAATCGCATCTATAATGTTGATTTCCTGCCGGATGTTCACCGTGGCGGCGCGCGCCTCGCGCGCTTTCGGCGGCACGCCAAAAGACAGGAGCCCTTCTGGCGTTACCACATCCGCGCTTTCAAAAAAGAATTGCGGAAATCCGCTGAAAATCCAGCTGAAAATCAGTACAAAAACAAGCAAGAATTTTGAGAGCCGATAGAATTGCATACCGATACAATTATATCGTACCACAACAAATATTCACGAAACACAAAAATCATGGGAAAAGAAAATCGGCGCAGATCTGCTGCGCCGATTTTTGTTTTATGCTTCATGTTACCCCTTACCCCGCAAGGCCCGTCCTTCCCTGCCTACCAGAAGGCAGGGAAGGACGGGCCTTGCTTTAGGGTAAATATCTGAATTTTTTCTCCTTATGCTCGTCAAAGGTGCGGCTGTAGTGCGTTGTGCCGGAAAGGTCGGCGAGGTAAAAAAGATAGGGATTTTCTTTTGGGTAAAGCGCGGCGACTATTGAATCAAGTCCGGGATTCGTAATGGGCCCCGGCGGAAGTCCTTTGTGTGTGTAGGTATTGTAGGGCGACGAGGCATCCTCAAGGTCGGCAAGGGTCAGTTCAAATGTGTTTTTGCCGTTAATGTAGAGGAATGTCGCATCCACCTGAAGCGGCATGCCGATTTTCAAGCGTTTCCACAAGATACCCGCGATGAGGCGGCGAGTGTCCGCGGCGCGCGCTTCTTCTTCAAGAAGAGACGCCATGGTGATGATGTCGTGCAGGTTTTTTCCGGAGTCTTGTATCACCGTTTCAAGCGGCTTTATTTTTGTATTAAAATTCTCCCGCATCACGCGGTATACCTCCCCCTCTTCGGCGTTCGGCAGAAAATGATAGGTGTCGGGGAAAAGATACCCTTCATCTTTCACGGCAACGCGGATAAACTCCTTAGGATCAAACTTCTTCAATTTCTTCGCGGCAATCTGCGCGATTTCAAACGTGTTTGCCCCCTCGGGAATAGTCACCTTTATCGGCGCAAGTCCGAAAACGCCACGCGCCATGCGCCATGCGACGCTTAAAAAAGTCGGACGGGAATTGAAAAAATAATCTCCGGAAAGCACTGTTCCACTATCGTTCATAAGCACCGCCGCTCCTTTGAAAAGAAACGGGGACCGTATTATGTTCTCCTTTTCAAGCATCGTGGCGACTTCGGTAAGCGTCATCCCCTTTGATATGGTAAAAACCGTCCCGCGCGAGAAATCGCCGGGTGCCAGAAGAATGCCGAAGTAGACCGCAAAAAAAAGCGCGAGCGCGGACGCGCCATACACTTTCGCGCGGCGCGAAACGCGCGGCACGCGAAGAAAACGCGCGAAAAATTTTTTCCGGCGAGGAGTAGCGAGCGGGATTTTAGGGAATATGTCGTGGATGGGCATTCAGTTAAAAGTTATAAAGTGGAAAGTTTATAAAGTTCAGAAGTGGAAAGTTTATAAAGTCACCTATTTAATGCTTCTTATGAATCCGGAAAGCGTTTTTGATATTTCTACACACAAATCGTAATCTTTTCTGAAATCTGTTTCTGTTA
>CAZYWN010000043.1:0-5118 GCA_964651525.1 uncultured Candidatus Saccharibacteria bacterium
AGTAAAGAAGGAACGCATAATATTTTGTAAGAGTTGGAGTAAGGAATAGTTCACCTAACAAACCAAGAAGAACGGCGGGGGTAAATTTTTAATTTCAAATTTTGAATTTTGAATCAAATTAGAATGGTTTAATGTTTCAAACATTCTGTAATTTAAAATTTATTCGAAATTCAAAATTCATCATTCAAAATTAATTATGAGACTTGATCAGTTCTTATCTTGCATTAATCGGTAATTCGCCCGCTGTGTCCGGCTTACTCGACAACAATCGTTCCCGTGTGGCTCACATTGAGGTGGTTGTGGTATTTCCACGTGCCCGCTTTTTCAAACGAAAACGAATATTCGCTCCCCGAAGCGCACTGGTCAAATGACGCGCTGCCACCGCCACAATGTTCATTCAAGGTCGTGCCGTCATAGACCGCGTGCGTCGGGTGCAGAGCGGAGGCAACCCACATAGCGGCGCCACCCTCGTTTGCAAACCGTACGGTTTCGCCGCGCGTGATGGAAAGCGACGAAGGCGAGAATCCGCCTGCGGTATAGGTAACGGTACGCGCGCCCGCGCCCTCATCAGGAGAAACAATCATTTCCGGCACGTTTTCAAAACCCGGCGCGGGAACCTGAAGCGAGGTTCCGTCTGACTCCCCGTCTTCCGGCGCGAGCGCTTTTTTCACGCCAAACAAATAATAGGCGCCGCCGACAATGACGGCGAGAACGACAATCGCGGTGAGTGTTTTTCCTATCATGATAGAAATTGAAAAAAATAAAAAGTAATCTACTCAATCTACTTCAGTATATCAAACCACGGTAAAGGTGCGCAAAAAAAAAGCCCCGGCTATCTTTCTTGCGAAAGGCAACCGGGGTGTGGCGCGCAAAAGTGCTACGCGTTGGACACGTGGATGTGTTCATCTTGCGGATGGACGCGATACTTCTTTCCGCAACCGGTGCATACGAGCACCGTGTCGGGAGCGGCAGCGACGACGATGCGGTGCTTGTACTGTGTCACGCCGGTCCGTTCGTTCACGGTTGCTTGAAGCCCGCAGTCGCACACTACATCCACGAGCACTACTTCGCCATCAAGCACCGGTTCTATCCTGACACCTTTCATGTTCTTCACCTCAACTGTGTTGTGGAACATTACGCGCGGTTACGTACGCGCTCGCAAAAAACTTCTGACGCAATTATACATTACAAAACTGTGCAAGTCAATATGTGCAAAAACCACCGCAAGGCCTGGCCTTGCGGTGCGTGGAGTGTGGATAAATGGGGGCAAGGACGGGCCTTGAGGTTTTTTGGTAAAAAGGTAAAAAGAAAACCGCCCTACGACAAGCGAAGGGCGGCTCTATGTGAAAAAAAGAACTTTGCTATTTTTAAACATGCGTGCCGAAATGCACCTCTCTGGTGAAGTACGGCTTCTCGTCGGAGCGCTCGTATCGATACGGGTGTCGCTCAAAACGAAGCGTGAGCCCCTTTATCTGCGAATTCGCTCGGGCGCTCCACCATGTTTCCACGATTGCTTTGTATTTGCCGAAGCGGTCGTGGAGCGCTTCTTCATCCAGCCGTCCGCGGATTCCTATATCATCGCGCACTTTTATTGTGAGAATAACGCTCCCGAAATACGGATAGAATATGTCGAGGCCAGCGGGCGTCCGCCGCCAGAGTCCGCTGTAGGGATTTTTCTCAACCGTAAACCCGAGCAACCGTGCGAGTGCGACAACTTCGTCGTCAATTTCGCGAGCATGCATTGCTATTATTTCGGCAAGCGCGAACGCGGCACCTGTCGCGCCGGAAAGCGCGCGGGTGACCCGCGCACCCATTGCAACGCGGGCGATGCCTTCCTGCGAACGCGTCCACGCGGCGGCGAGCAGCGCGGGGATGTTTTTCTCTTCGCTGCGGTAATCCGTCCGCGGGTCAAGATAGGTGACGATATGCCGTTCAAGACGCGCGACGGGAAAACATCGGTCTGTTGCGTCTTTCATCGCGTCGTACCGCGCCTCACGCTCTTGCCAGCCCGTTTCCAGATTCCACAGGAATTCAAAAAGCGAATCCGCCTCGTTCTCGTCTTCTGTGTTGCGCCAACGAGTCGCGATGACTTCAAGAATGGCGGCGCGCGTTTTGAGGAGTGTCGCCCTCCCTGTTGAGCGGACACGCTCTGTTTCATCCTGCACAATGTATTCCACAGTATGGGTGCTTTCTGAGTCGGGGAGGTTCGGGTACTGCTTCATCGCGTACGCGGCTTTTTCATATCCCATTAAGTTTTCTGCGGCACGTATTTCTTTTTGTTTTGAATGAGGGAGTATCAGGCATTTTCTGTTTCCGTGCCCAAGCCATCCGCTCCGACCCTCTTCCGCAAGGGGACGCACGTACACATCCTCAAACCCCTTCATCACAAGGTCAAAATACTCCTTCGCGCGGTCATCGTCCTGTTGTCGGCAGGCGACGAGGAACCAATCCGCAAGGATGCTCGTCCTCGCACCCAAGGGTTCTTTTGCCAAGAGATGGAACAACGCCCATTCTCTCTTGTCCCCCAACTCTTCCAAAAGCGATGTGTAGTGGTCACCGTTACTCATGACTCCTCCTCCGGCACGCAGCCGAGTGAAGCACATCCCCCGCAGGAAATGTGTCCGCACGCCGCCCGCAGGCAGACGCGCGAAAGGTTTTGACAAACTACTGCGGCTCGCGAAAATGCCAGCCGTTGCAACCATACTATGGATACGCTCGTTAGTCAATAAATGCTCGCGCTGTTGGAAACTCGCTGTAAGGACGGACCTTCCGCTGTCCAGAATCCGCAAGGAGAGACCCGCGCTATTCATACACCGCAAGGACGGGCCTTCCTCTCATTTATCCACACGCTAAAGCATGTGGATAAATTTCGGTAAGGCCCGTCCTTGCTTCATTACTTTCGTTTTTCTAGCGCAATGATTTCGTCGCGCAACAATGCCGCCGATTCAAAGTCAAGAACTTTCACCGCCTCGTTCATCTGACGATTTTTTTCTTTAATCAGTTTCGGGATGTTTTTCTTGTCCACGCCAATGGCGGCAAGGTCAAGGGTGACAAGCTCGCGCACCGCTTTGTCGTGAGCGCGCTCAAAGGTCTCGGTAATGTCGTGAATTTTTTTGATAATGGTCTTCGGCGTGATGCCGTTCTTTGTATTATACGCAAGCTGAATTGCGCGGCGACGGTTCGTCTCCCCTATCGCGCGCTTCATGGAGCCCGTTTCGTTGTCGGCATAGAGAATGACGCGCCCCAAGACATTCCGCGCCGCGCGGCCGATAATCTGGATGAGCGAGGTTTCGCTCCGCAGGAAGCCCTCTTTGTCGGCGTCAAGAATCCCGATTAAAGAAACTTCGGGCAAGTCCAGTCCTTCGCGAAGAAGATTCACGCCGACGAGACAGTCAAATTCGCCCTTGCGGAAACGCGAGAGGATTTCTATGCGCTCTATTGTTTTTATATCGCTATGAATATACTCGGCTTTGATGCCGCGCTCTTGCAAGAATTCGCTCAAATCCTCCGCCATCTTTTTCGTGAGGGTCGTCACAAGAACACGGTCGCTTTTCTTGATAGTTTTTTCCGCTTCGTCTATGAAATCGGGAATCTGGCCGCCGTACTTTTTTGTGCCGGTCACCGGACGTACTTCAAGCAGAGGGTCTAATAATCCCGTGGGGCGAATAATCTGCTCCACGATCTGCCCTTTATCGCCCGCGCTTTTCTCGCGTTCGTAATCCGCGGGGGTCGCCGAGGTATACAAAATCTGCCCCACGCGCTCACTAAACTCGCCGAATTTCAGCGGACGGTTATCCAACGCAGACGGCAGGCGGAAACCGTATTCCACAAGCGTACGCTTACGAGACGCATCACCCGCGTACATTCCGCCAATCTGCGGGACCGTTACATGCGACTCGTCTATCACGGTCAAGAAATCCGCCGAGCCGTCATATTTGCGCGGAAAATAAGAAAGCAAAGTATCGGGCGGCTCGCCCGCACGACGCCCCGAAAGGTGCCGTGAGTAGTTTTCAATACCGTTCACATAGCCAACCTCGTCCAAAAGAGCAAGGTCGTGCCTCACGCGCCGCTTCAGACGCTCGCCCTCCGTCACCTTCCCCTCTTTTTCAAAATGCGCGAGCTGTTCGGCGAGCTCGGAACGGATGTTTTTAATCGCCGCTTTAAGCCGCTCTTTGTCGGTCACGAAGTGCTTCGCGGGGAAGAGAAAGAACGAATCCACCTCTCCCAAGAACGCGCGGGACACCGCGTCTATTTTTGAAATGCGCGCAAGCGTTCCTTCTAAAATATCAAAACGATACAACACGCGCTCGTGCGGAGGCATGAGCTCCACCGCGTTCCCCACCGCGCGGAAACAGCCGGGAAGCAAATCAGTGTTTGACGTGCGTTCGTAAAACACCGCGACGAGGTCGCGAAGAAAATCCCCGCGCGAAAGCGGCATTCCAACCGAGAGCTTCATATGCTCTTTTTCGTATTCTTCGGGGCTTCCCAAGCCGTAGATGCAAGAGACGGAGGCGACGATGATGACATCTCGCCGCGTGAGGAGCGACTGTGTCGCCGCGTGGCGGAGACGGTCTATCTCTTCGTTTATCTGCGCTTCCTTTTCTATATAGGTATCCGTCACCGGCACATACGCCTCCGGCTGGTAGTAGTCGTAGTAGGATACGAAGTAGTGCACGGCGTTCTCGGGAAAAAATGTGCGATATTCCTGCGCGAGCTGGGCGGCTAAGGTTTTATTGTGCGCGATGACGAGCGTTGGCTTGCCGATTTTCGCGATAACGTTCGCGACGGTAAAAGTTTTACCGCTTCCGGTAACGCCCAAGAGCGTTTGATGCGCAAGTCCTTTCTTGACGCCGTCCGTAAGCGCGGCAATTGCCTGTGGCTGGTCGCCCGCCGGAAAATATTCGGATTTTAGTTTAAAAACAGCCATTGGTTGACAATTATACAACAAATCGGTGTTATGAGCAAACATACGGGACGTTTTTTATTCGTATGTGCGACATTCGTAGTGTCGCATTCCCCATTTTTGACTCGATGACAAAAATGGGGAAGACGCATAAAAAAACCGGCGGGCGCAACATTCCTGTTGCATCCGCCGATTGTGGGGGTATGGCACTCAGC
>CAZYWN010000044.1:0-5109 GCA_964651525.1 uncultured Candidatus Saccharibacteria bacterium
TTGCCACAGAGCGAAGCGTGCTCACGACTCTTGCGAAACTTAGTGCGCCCCTTACTCCGTTTCTTGCCGAAGCGGTTTATCAGGGTGTCGGCGCGGGGGTTAAGGAAAGTGTGCATCTTGAGGATTGGCCGATGCCGGAAAGGCAGGGGTTTTTTAGCCGCTTTCTTTTCCGCCGCGCCGACAGCCGCTTGCTTCACGAGATGGCGTTGGCGCGCGCGCTCGTTTCAAAAGCGCTTGAGGCGCGCGCGAAGGCGGGCATTAAAGTGCGGCAGCCATTGAAAGAATTAAGAATTAAGAATAAAGAATTAAGAATAAAAGAAAACGACGAGCTGATTGCGTTGATTAAAGACGAAGTGAATGTAAAAGAGGTTGTGTTTGGGGCGGAGATTGAAGATGATGTCGCGCTTGATACGGAAATCACGCCGGAATTAAAAAAAGAAGGGCAGGTGCGCGAGCTTATCCGCGCGATTCAAGGGTTAAGGAAACAGAATAATCTTACGCCGGATGAGGAAGCAATGCTTGTTATAGGGACGAACGAAGCGGGCAAGGATTTTATGCGAGAGAACGAAGCGGCGCTCAAGGAGGCAACGACACTTCGCATGATTGATTTTAGAGAAGATGTCAAAGGAGAAGAAATTCAAATAGATAACCTTCGTTTTATTTTTTCCCTAGTGGCTAATATCTAGTGGCTAATTCCTAACTAATGTATCGCATCTACTCCACCGAAGGGTTAATTCTCGGCAGCTTTGCTACCGGCGAAGCGAGCAAAATTCTCTCTCTGTTCACGAAAGACTTCGGACTTTTGTCCGCGCGGGCGCAAGGGGTACGGAAAGGGCATTCAAAATTAAAATGTCATCTTCAGGATTTCTCGCTCGCGTCATTTGATTTAGTGCGCGGGAAAAACGGCTGGCGCGTGACGAGCGCGCAGGATGCTCTGCATCTCGTGCCGTTCCCCGTCGGTTCTCGGGAGACGGGGAACAGACCGCAGGACGTTGTTGTTCGCGTGAGCTCGCTTTTGACGCGTCTTCTCCGTGGCGAGGAAAAAGACGCGGAACTGTATCTGGATGTTGTTTCCTCTTTCCGCGCGTTGCAAAACGCTGCGGTTGAGAATACTTCCGTGAAAGATTTTGAGGCGCTCCTCCTCATGCGAATTCTTCATCGGCTTGGGTATTGGGGGGATGATGCGCTGCTCTCTCCATTTCTTCGGTCGTTTGAAATAGAAAAGCCGGAAACGTTTGCTTCCTTCGCGCCCGTTCGCCGCCACGCGATTCGGCGCATCAACGCGGCTTTGAAAGAGACGCAACTTTAAACCGCAAGGCCAGTCCTTACCCCCGTTTATCCACACTATACGCACCGCGAGGCCTGGCCTTGCGGTGGTTTTTCAACATGCTACAGTAGATGCCGAAGTTCTTTAGCCACGGCTTAGGGCGATAGACGCCTTGAGCCCTCTGGCGCAAAACGGCACATGTGCCAAAAAGAGAAAGGAAGACATGTCTTCTTATACTGAAGGTCAGATTCACCAACTGGCGAACGCGCTTGAAGCAAGAGGCTTCACACCTGACGACATCACAAAACTGGGACAGAGCGAAGACCTCCCAGCCATTCGTGGCGTTCTCCGCGGAACTTACGAAATCAAACCAGGTGCTCGTTTCTTGCGCGAGGAAGATGGTGTCATCTACTTCTCGGTCACCAGCGATGGCACGACCGGGGAGGACTGGATCGCCCGGCTCGAGAGCAAAGGCTTCCGCGTGGGCGACTACGCCAAGCAGGTGCTCCGAACGCCTTCCTTCAAGCCGACGAGCGGTGTCTCGACCGAAGTCGCCGTTCTCAAGGGAATGCTCTTCGAGGACCAGAGCCGGATCACGAAGAAGATTCGCGCCGAGGCTGACAAGCGCAAGCTCTTGAAGCCCTCCGCCGAACTGGCCTGCCTCATCCGTCTGAAGTTTCGGGACTTGGAGATTGAAGCGATGGGGCTGTGGTGGATCGTCGCAATGCACGAACCCATCAACGACTCCGGCGGCGATCTGATCTTGCTCTACGCGAGCCGTCGCGGCGGGGGTCCTTGGCTCGGCGCGTACTACGAGCGGCCTCTCGACGGGTGGGGTCGTGACTACGGGTTCGCGTTCGCCGTGTCGCAAGTCAGTTCTCAACACTAAGATCCTCGGGACTTCAGTCCCTTTTCCGCCGAAGGCGGATCCTCCTCCGGATGAGACCTTAGCCCTTAGCCCTGTTCCGATCCGTCGGAGCAGGGCTAAATTTTTGTAGACAAAACAGCCCGCCCCGCATTTGCGGGGCGGGTCTTTGCGCGTTCTTTATTTTACTAAAACCTATAACCTAACACCTATAGCCTATTTTTTGAGATGCTTTCCCGCCTTCATGCAGTGCGTGCAGATTTTCGTCCGCGCGCCAGCGGAAAGCCGCACCCATTGGAGGTTGGGCTGGCGGCGGCGTTTACCGATAGGGTTAAATTTCGTCGCGCGGATACGGTTAGAATAGCCGCCGCCGACTTGAGAACCTTTTTTGCAGATGGGGCATTGTTTGGCCATACTATATTTAAATTCTAAATCCTAATATCTAAATCCTAAACAATATCAAAATTCAAAGCACAAAACTCAAAACACGGCGTTTGAATATTTGAATTTAAAACATTTGAATTTGTTTAGGATTTAGGATTTTGAATTTAGGATTTTCTTTTATTGTGCTATACTACCACAATAAAAGAATTATGCCAATAGAATCCCTTTTCCTCATCGCCATCCTCATATTTTCCGTTATCTTGCACGAGATGGCGCACGGGCTTATGGCGGAGCGCTTGGGCGACCCGACGGCGCGGCTTTCGGGGCGGCTTACCTTAAACCCCATTCCGCATCTTGACCTCTGGGGGTCGTTTATAATCCCTCTCGTCCTCATTCTGACGAACGCGGGGTTTATTATCGGATGGGCAAAGCCGGTTCCCTATAATCCGCATAATCTTCGCAACAAAAAGTGGGGCGAGGCGCTCGTCGCGGGCGCGGGGCCCGCGACAAATATCGGCATCGCGCTTCTTTTTTCCATCCTTCTCCGCGTGAATGCGGGCAGCGGCTTTCTTCCATCGTCTTTTGTCGCGCTCACGATGTCCGTGGTCTTTATCAACCTGCTTCTCGCGTTTTTCAATCTTGTCCCGATACCGCCGCTTGATGGCTCAAAAGTGCTTGCTTCGTTGGTGCCATTTCATCTCACGCGAAGATTCTCGCTCCAGGCGTTCACGGCGCGCTACGGCTTCATGGGAGGGTTTCTCCTCATTCTTCTTTTTCTCTTTTTCCTCTGGCCAGTTTTCTTTAAATTTGTGGCGTTTCTTTTCACGCTCTTTGTTGGTATGCCGCTCGTGCTCTAGAAAGGCTCTAGAAAGGAGCGAATGAAAAACAAAAACTTGCGTTTTAATCGCGCTTGTAGTAAAGTATAAAAGTTGCCCCAACGGGTAATTTTTGTGTAACTATGCCAACGATTAACCAGCTCGTACGAAAGAGGAGAAAAAAGTCCACGACAAAGGACAGGACGCCCGCGCTTGGGCGTAGTTTTAATGCGCTTAAAAACAGGCCGAAATTTGCCCCGTCCTCTTTCAAGAGAGGCGTCTGCACGAAAGTGACAACAACGACTCCCCGCAAGCCGAACTCGGCAGTGCGGAAAATCGCGCGTGTACGTCTGACGAACGGGATGGAAATTACCGCCTATATCCCCGGCGAAGGACACAATCTTCGCGAGCACTCTGTGGTGCTTGTGCGCGGGGGAAAGGTGAAGGACATCGGCGTGCGTTACACGATTGTCCGTGGCGTTTTGGATGCCGAAAGCGTCGGCGCCCGCAAACGGGGCAGAAGCTTGTACGGGACGAAGAAACCAAAGTAATTTAAGATGTAAGATATAAGATTTAACATTTTTTAAAAAAAATCAAAAAGTTTTTGTGCGGTAAAGATGCAGGTTATATCTTAAATGTTAAATCTTAAATCATAAATTTTTTATGGCTCGCAGACCAATAAAAAAACGACCAATAACCATTCCTGATTATCGTTACAACTCAACGAAGGTTGAGAAGCTTATTAACTATGTTATGGAAGACGGCAAGAAAGAGGCGGCGCGTAAGATTGTCTACGCGGCGTTCGTCATTTTGAAAGACAAAACAGGAAACGATAATCCTCTTGAGGTGTTTGATAAGGCGTTGAAAAATGTGAGCCCGACAATGGAGGTGCGCTCGCGCCGTGTCGGCGGGGCAAATTATACCGTTCCGCGCGAAGTGCGCGCCGAGCGAAAACTGACGCTCGCGTTGCGGTGGCTTATTGAGGCGGCACAGGCGCGGAAAGGAATGCCGATGCACATCAAACTCGCGGAAGAGCTTATCGCGGCTTCAAAAAATGAGGGTCCCGCGATACAGAAAAAGCTCACTATGCACAAGATGGCGGAAGCAAACCGCGCGTTTGCGCACTTCGCGTGGTAAGAAAACACGACACAAATCCACGAATAAAAACGAATGACACTAATAATATTCGTGTCATTCGCGTCCATTTGTAATTTGTGTCGAGATTTGTATGCGAGAGTATCCCCTGGAAAAAACAAGAAACTTTGGCATCATTGCCCACATTGACGCCGGAAAGACGACAACGTCCGAGCGGATTCTTTTCTATACCGGCGTATCCCACAAGATAGGCGAGGTGCATGAAGGCGCGGCGGTGATGGATTGGATGGACCAAGAGCGCGAGCGCGGCATCACCATCACCGCCGCCGCGACGACCTGCTTCTGGACGCCGACCTACGCCGACAAAAAAGACGCGAGCAAGAAAACACGCTTCAATATCATAGACACGCCCGGGCACGTTGACTTTACCGCTGAGGTGGAGCGATCGCTCCGTGTGCTTGACGGGGGGGTTGTTGTTTTTGACGGAGTCGCCGGCGTTGAGCCGCAGTCGGAGACTGTCTGGGGACAGGCGGAAAAATACAAAGTTCCGCGCATTTGTTTCATCAACAAGCTTGACCGCACCGGTGCAAGTTTTGAAAAATCATTCCGGTCAATACTTTCTCGTCTGACAAAGCGGGCAGTCCGGATGCAGATTCCCATCGGCGAAGAAGACAAGCACGAAG
>CAZYWN010000045.1:0-5052 GCA_964651525.1 uncultured Candidatus Saccharibacteria bacterium
CACCAGACGAATTTCGCAAAAAATACGCGGAGCTCCCGCCGAACCTCCGCGAGGCATACGGCTCGGTAAAAACAACCGAGATTCTTGAAGAAATCGGTAAAAAGCACGGGCTTCGCGTTGACCAAATAGGCGAGCTGGTTGATGAGACGGGCTATGTGATGCTTGGGGTGACTCCTCCGAGCGACTATGTGATGAAGATTGAGGGGGCCGTTAACGTAAGCCGCGAAAAGGCAAAGGCGGTCGCCATTGATGTAAACGACCGGGTGTTTAAGCCCATTCGCGACGCGCTGAAACAGGTGCATAAGGTCGGGGGGCATCGCGACATTCCACCCCAAAACAGAGCGGCGCTTTCGGCAGATATGTCTCCGCCGAGAGAATACGCGCTCCCTCCGCAACCCCCTGCGCCAGAAGGAGGCGCGCCGGGGGTTGCGGCAGAGGAGCCGCCCGAACCAGAAAGAAAAACCGCGCCGCCGCAGAGCCTCTCGGAAGAGCGGCTTACAAAAACATTTGCCCTGCCCTATGATGAGAAAACATACACAGTCTCCGAGAACGGCAAGGACCTAAAAGAAGGGGAAGAGGGGGGCTACACGATGGACCCATATCGGGAACCGGTGGACAATTAGTATGTAGTATCTCGTATGTCGTATGTAGGGTTTAAAATACGAAATACGATATACTAAATACTGTATACGCTATTTATGCTTTTCCAAGTCCCGCAGTTTATAGAGGTAGAAGACAAAATCATTGGACCGTTCACGTTCAAACAGTTCATCTACCTTGCCGGTGGCGCAGGAATTGCATTTATTATCTTCAAGATATTTCCTCTGTTTATCGCTGTTTTCTTTATCGTCCCCGTAGTTCTTTTGTCGCTCGCGCTTGCGTTTTATAAGGTCAACGACCAGCCGTTCATTGTCGTCCTTGAATCCATGGTGAAATATGCTCTGGGGGGGAAGCTCTATGTTTGGAAAAAAGGCCCGCCGCAAAAAAGCACCGAAGCGGCAAAAAAACAAGACGAGGATGTTTCCGGACTTTTGATTCCGCGCGTTTCTGAAGGAAAATTAAAAGACATCGCCTGGAGCTTGGGGGTGAATGAGAGCATATACGCGGGGGAGGAGAAGAAAAAAGGTGTTAGGTGATAGGGTATTAGGTGTTAGGGAAAAAAGAAAATTGACTTTTTGTTTTCTGCTCAACAATTCCTGAACCTATAACCTATAACCTATAACCTATAACCTATAACCTAAAAATGCCGCAATCCACCCAAGACTTTGTCCCAATAAAAGAAATCCGAGACGGGATTGTCGTCCTGAAAGACAATTCACTGCGGATGCTTCTTATGGCGTCCTCGGTCAATCTCGCCCTGAAATCGGCTGACGAACAACAAGCCACCCTTCTCCAGTTTCAAAACTTTCTCAATTCGCTTGATTTTTCCGTCCAATTTTTCGTGCAGTCAAGAAAGCTTGATATCAGGCCGTATATTGCTCTTCTTGAAGAACAGCAACGAAAACAGGTTTCCGATTTGATGAAAATACAGGTGCATGAATACATCGGATTTATCAAGCAATTTACTGAATCGGTTAATGTGATGACAAAAACCTTTTTTATCGTCATTTCCTATGCGCCCTCCGCCTTTACCGCAAAAAAAATCAGCGGTCTGAGTGCCTTTTTTTTCGCGAAAAAACCGGCGCGGGACGAAGAGCGGGAAACCCTTGAGGCGTTTGAGGAGCATAAAGGACAACTTGAACAACGGGCGGGGGTCGTGGAACAAGGCCTTGCAAGCTCGGGAATACGCGTGGCGCAACTCGGGTCCGAAGAACTTGTTGAGTTGTATTACAAAATTTTTAATCCCGGCGAGCTTGAGAAACCGGCGGTACCGAATCGCTAAAACGCGATATTTAAGATGTAAGATTTAGGATTTAACATTTCTTAAAAAATACCCTCTCGCAACGAAAATGAAAAATCTTACATCTCATATGATAAACCTT
Source organism: uncultured Candidatus Saccharibacteria bacterium (assembly GCA_964651525.1). Lineage (GTDB taxonomy): Bacteria > Patescibacteriota > Minisyncoccia > Phycocordibacterales > UBA2135 > CAZYWN01. The sequence goes on from CAZYWN010000045.1 coordinate 1,983, forward strand.
AAATGACTTTATGGCTTTCCTAGACAAACTATTCGGCAAAAAAGGGGGCGAAGTGGAGATTCTCCCCATACTCCCCAAGGAGATATACGAAGCGGGGGTTTTGGAGCTTCGCGACGTCATCGCGCCTGCGGCGCTCAAAATAGAGCCGAAACAGATTATTCTTGGCGAAAAAATCACCCGCACGTTTTTCGTGGTGTCCTATCCGAGAAACCTAAGCGATAGCTGGCTCTCGCCGATTATTAATCTTGACAAGGTTTTTGATGTCTCTATTTTTGTGCATCCCGTTGATACCGCGTCAATCCTCAGAAAATTCCAAAAAAAGGTCGCCGAGGTCCAGAGCCAGATTGCGATACGTGAAGAAAAAGGGCTCGTGCGCGACCCAATGCTTGATACCGCGTACCACGACCTTGAAACACTCCGCGACAAACTCCAAACTGCCCAAGAAAAACTCTTTGATGTCGGGCTGTATCTCACGCTGTACGGCGACAACGAAAAAGAGCTGGACCGAGTGGAGCAGGAAATCAAGTCCGTGCTTGAATCAAAGCTTGTTTTTCTCAGACCGTCGCTTTTTAAGCAGGAAGAGGGCTTTCAGAGTGTCGCTCCGCTCGGCACGGACAATCTGCGCGTGCACTCAAAACTGAACTCTTCTCCGCTTTCAAGTTTTTTCCCGTTCGTGTCTTTTGACCTTACTTCCGACCGTGGAATTCTTTACGGGGTAAACCGCCACAATTCAAGCCTCGTGCTTTTTGACCGGTTCGCGATGCCCAACTACAACTCGGTTACCTTCGCCACCTCCGGTTCGGGAAAATCATACGCAATGAAGCTTGAAATATTACGGTCGCTTATGTTTGATACGGATGTCATTGTGATTGACCCTGAAAAAGAGTACGAAGCGCTCGCGCAGGCCGCAGGGGGGAAATTTTTTGACATCTCTCTCACCTCGGAGCACCACATCAACCCTTTTGACCTCCCTCCTTTGGGGGAAGGCGAGTCGCCGGCGGACGTGCTTCGTTCAAATACCATTGAGCTTGTGGGGCTTTTCCGTATTATGCTTGGCGGAATATCTCCGGAAGAAGATGCGGTGATAGACCGCGCAATCACCGAAACCTACGCGCTGAAGGACATCACTCCCGATTCCGACTTTTCAAACATCTCGCCGCCGCTCATGTCCGACTTTGAGCTGGTGCTCGCGGGGATGGAAGGGGGCGAGTCGCTTGCGCAACGTCTTTCAAAATATACCCGCGGCACGTGGGCTGGTTTCATCAACAGGCCAACCAATGTTGATATCAATAAAAAACTCGTGGTGTTTTCCGTACGAAACATGGAAGACGAGCTAAAAACGGTCGCTATGTATATCATCACGCACTACATCTGGAATGCCGTCAGAAAACAGTTAAAGAAGCGCCTCTTGGTGATTGATGAGGCGTGGTGGATGATGCGCTCCGAAGACACTGCGTCTTTTCTTTTCAGTATGGCAAAACGCGGTAGAAAGTATTTTCTCGGCCTCGCGACCATTACGCAAGACGTGAACGATTTTTTGAAATCGGCGTACGGAACCCCGCTCCTCACCAACTCGTCAATCCAACTGCTCTTGAAACAGTCTCCCGCGGCGATAGACGTGCTACAGAAGACGTTCAACCTTACTGACGAGGAAAAATTCTTGCTTCTTGAGTCGGCGGTGGGAGAAGGGATTTTTTTCGCCGGATTGAAACACGCGGCGATAAAGATTATTGCCTCGTATACCGAAGACCAGATTATCACCTCGGACCCGTCGGAACTTCTTGCTATCAGACAAGCGCAGGGAGAGTTAGAATAGAAACGAGGAGGTTAGGAACTAGCTGGTAGCTTGTAGGAAATTGTTGGAACGAAAAGCCGAAAGTCAATTCGTTTTTCTTTTTCCTACTAGATACAAGCTAACTCCTACTTCCTAAACTATCAATGTCCTCCCGAACACACAAAATCACCGCATATCTCCTCGTTCTACTCTTCGCCGCCATTCCATTCGGTGTTTTGGGGCAAGCGCTTCCCGGCTTTGGCGGCAACATAACGCTTACGGTGACGCCGGAATTTCCGCGCGCGAATGACCAGGTGACGGTTTCGGCGCGGGGCTTTTCCGTTGATTTGGACAGGGCGGAGGTTTCTTGGTATCTCAATGGGAAGCTTGAAAAAAAGGCGGTGGGGGGTGCGACTTTTTCTTTCCGCGCGGGAGCATTAGGAAAAACGTCTTCCCTGACGATACTCGTAGACAGTCCGACCCAGGGGACCTTTAGGGAGACGCTCGCGGTGAGGCCTGCCGAAGTTGATATCTTGTGGGAATCCCGCGCGTATACGCCCCCTTTTTATAAAGGAAAGAGCCTGCTCCCTTCTTCCGAAACCGTCACCTTAACCGCGATGCCAACTCTTGTCGCGGGAAACGGAAGAGCGCTCGACGGCGCCGCACTTGTATATTCGTGGGAGCAGGACGGCAGAAAACTGCTTTCGGAGTCCGGATTCGGAAAAAGAACCGCTACCATAACCGGGCCCCTTCTGTTTCAGGAAAGCATCATCTCGCTTGAAGTGTCGTCTTTAGACAAGAGTCTCGTGGCGCGAAGGACGATTGTCCTTGCCCCCGTTGAGCCGAAAATTATTTTTTATGAAAAACACCCGCTCCGCGGCATCCTCTACGCGCGCGCGCTTGAAAATATTTTTACCTTGCTCAAAGAAGAGTTTGTTCTGCGCGCGGAACCGTTTTTCTTTTCTAAAAGCGCGGAGAAAACCGGCGCCCCCCGCTTTTCGTGGACGGTCAACAGCGCAACTGTTTTGCCCCAAGAGATAAACGAGCTTATTCTCCGCCACGAAGGCGACGAGAGCGGCAGTTCGCGCGTGGGTCTTGTGGTAAAAGACGAGAAAAAGATTTTGCAAGCCGCGGCGTCGCTTTTGGTACAATATTAGACGAGGTTCTAGGGGATAGGTTATAGGGTCTAGTAAAAGAGAAATTGAATGAATTGACTTTTCAATTTTTGTCTCAACAATTTCAGAACCTAGAACCTAGAACCTAGAACCTAGAACCTAGAACCTAGAACCTAGAACC
>CAZYWN010000046.1:0-5043 GCA_964651525.1 uncultured Candidatus Saccharibacteria bacterium
GACCTTCTCGTTAACAGCGAGCTGCTCTGCCGCTGAGCTACCGGGGAATATATTTCATTGTGCAAACCTGCCTGCATCACCTTCGCGTAGCCGCTTCGGCGGAGCAAGGCCGTCAGGCAGGGAACACACTCATAACTTTATAGCAGATTTTTTGAGGTTTTGGAAGTGGCGGGCGCGTGTGCTATGGTGAGACAAGATTTATAGGGCATCTTGCACAGAAAGGAGGTGAGTGATGCCTAGTTTCCAGTGTTCAAAAGGGCATACGTATTTTAGCCCCGATAATCTCACTTTTTGTCCGCAGTGTATTTCAGGGATACTCAACTCGCCAGAGCCCGTAACGATTAGGAGGCGAGCGATGGGCGGGCTCAAAAGACGGCAGAAAGAAATACTTGCCGCACTGAAAGAACTGGGCGGCGAGGCGACGACACGGCAAGTCGCGGAAAAGACGAGACTCAACGTGAACGGCGTGTCGCAAAGTTTGGGCGCGTACAGTATGCGCGAACGTGTTGAATACCTCGGCGGCAAGAGAGGCGAATGTCGCTGGAAACTGAAACAACCGAAAGAGGGGAAATGAAAATGGAAAAGTGGATGATGCATTCGGTAGGACTTCTCTTGATTTGGCCGCTCATCGTCTTCAAGGAAGGGATAGATGCAGGCGATACCTTTTCAAAGTTCTGCGGTTTATTCGGTTCGGTTGGGTTGGGTATCGGCGTCGTTTTGCCGCTGCTATTGTTCTTCGCCGCAGGAGTCACCTCGCCGATTGTTTTTGTCGCAATCGCGCTTATCTATCTCGTTCTGGGGGTCCTCGTCCACCTTAATATGTGGGCCGGATGGAGAGCGAATATTCTGCAATTTCCTTATTATGATGAGTAGGTCGTCTTCCGACACCCCCCGCGCTGTTCACCGCGCGGGGTTTTCTGTTATACTACCGACTAATGACTAACGACTATAAACTAATCTTGTATGTCAAAACACACTGTCCGTTCTGCGAGAAAGTCCTTGCGCGGGCGAAAGAGATTGGCGTGGCGCTTGAAGAGCGAAATATCGCGGTGGAAAAATATCTGGACGAACTAATGGAGAAGGGCGGCAAGCGGCAGGTACCGTTTCTCGTGGACGAGAAAGCGGGCGTTTCCCTGTACGAGTCGGATGACATCATCGCGTATCTTAAAGAGAAATTCTCAAGATAATTTTGAATGATGAATTTTGAATTTTAAATCAAATTTTAATTATTGAATTTTTAAAATTCGGTCATTTTAAATTTATTCAAAATTCAGAACTAAAAATTCAAAATTATATGTATGTCCGCGTGTTAGTTACTCCGGGCGCGAAGAAGGAGAAGATCGGGGAAGGGAAGAAAGGAGAACTTCTCGTCTCCGTCCGCGAACCCGCGCAAAGAAACCTCGCCAACACGCGCGTGCGGGAACTCCTTGCGGCGCGTTTTCGCGTGCCGCTTTCCGCCGTGCGCATCCTCTCGGGACATCGCTCACCCCGCAAACTTTTCTCCATTGACACGAGTTCTAATAAATAGCATTACTCGTTAGTTCAAAAAGCATGTCCACAGTATTACCTTACAAAATAAAGACGGTTTTTACAGGCATGCCACCATCGGAGGCGGTTGAGGAATATATAGAAAAAAAGCTCGGTTTTTTGGAAAAGCTCCTTACGCACTATACAGCGGAGACGAACGAAGCACTTTTTGAAGTTGAGGTGGGGAAAACGACGGAGCACCATCGCGAAGGGGATGTCTATCGCGCAGAAATCAATTTTTCCGCCGGCGGCGTGCATCTTCGCGCAGTCGCGGTGAAAGATGATCTCTACGCGGCGCTTGATGAGGCGAAAGACGAAATGCAGAGAGTAATGCGGCGGCATAAGGAAAAGGAAATTGCCCGCGTGAAGAGGGGAGGGAGAGAACGGAAAAAAATTTCTAATTCACCTAATTTCTAATTCACCTAATAACCCCCCCAAACCCCCTAATCGGGCGAGCCCAACGGGCTTTAGTCAATGCTCAATGCCCAACACCTGCCTGCCGGCAGGCAGGAAATCCCAAACAATAAATCCCCCAAAATCGGTCATTGGAATTTAGGGCTTGCCCCCACACCTTTCATTCCGTTGTTTCCTCGGAGAGGAAAACGCGCGGAGCGCAACGGAACAAAAGGTGTGGGGGCTTGGGGTTTGATTGGGTATTAGGATTTGGTCATTGGGATTTCATGCAAAGGACGCTTTACTTCCTGTCTTTCCTGTTCTATACTCTCGCGAGATTTCGTTGACACATACTACACCTTACACACGAGACAGGAGAGGACTGTATGGACGCAATTTCGCGGGACAGAACGCGCGAGCGCACGCTCGTCGTCTTGAAGCCCGACGCGGTAGAGCGAAAATTGGTTGGAAAAATTATTGCGCGGTTTGAAGAGGCAGGGCTCCGCATCGTCGCGGCGAAGATGGTGTATGCAACGGCGGAAAACCTTGACCGGCATTTCCCCAGCGCGCAGGAATGGATAGAAAACATGGGAATCCGCGCGGTTGAGCGCGTCAGAAACGAGCTGGGGGAAGACCCTGTAAAATGTTTCGGTACTAGAGACCCGTGCGCGGTAGGCCAGAAAATCGCCGACGGATGCCGCGACTACTATTTCTCCGGTCCAGTCGTTCCTCTTGTTCTTGAGGGCGCGGACGCAGTCAAGACGGTCCGCGCGCTTCTCGGCAATACACTACCGGAAAAGGCGGCGAAAGGGACTATTCGCGGCGACTTTGGGATTCCCACCACTATGGAAACGCTCGTCCTCGGCGCGGCGCGGAACCTCGTGCACGCGTCCGACTCGCCGAGCGAGGCGGCGCGCGAAACAGCCGCATGGTTTGCGCCGGAGGAGGTCGCCCCGTTCGCCCAGATGTCCGCACTATCCTCTCTCGCCAGCCACCAATCCTGACGGGAATCAAGATTGACGCAGGACGGCGCGTTGCTACACTGTGACAAGACGAAAATCCCACACAACACAAGTAACGGAGAAAAGCGATGCTTCGTGAGATAATGACGGAAGAACAACTGGAAGAAGCGGCGGAGAAGGCAGCCCGCTTGGGTAGGTTGCAGGACGCGGCGATTGCCGCCTTTGTGCTGGCGAAATGCGCGAAAAACAGAGGCGACGAGAAACGTTTCAATGAAAAGAGGACACAGTGCATGGCGCATCTCAACGGGTACAACACGGACACGCTTGAAGGGTGCGCGCATACATACACCAAGATAGCGGGCGTCTACATCCCTGAGCTCTTCCACACGGAGACGGTGCTCGCCGCGCTCGCCGCATAGCGCTACCGCTCCGCGGTTTCTGAACTAGCCCTGCTCCGACACATCCATGTCGGAGCTTTTTTTTTGTGGAGATATTATTATGCCACGCGGCGGGGTATAAAAAAAGTGCGCCGTGCGGCGCAGAGAGTGATATTCTTTTTTTAGAGAGCATTCAGCGCAATTTTTTGAGAAAACGAAATGGCGGACATAGAGCCGTATGTGGTGGTGGTAACTTGTGTCGTCGTTGGGCACGGGGCAGATGGCACGCGCCGCGCGCTCGTCTTGAAGCGAAGCGATGACGAGAAAGAGGGCCCCGGTTTGTGGACTATTCCCGGCGGCAAGATGGAACGCGCTGACTGGGGCGAGCCGACGAGGATGGCGAGCCATAGCGTATGGAAGAATGTGCTCGCCCGCGCGATGGCGCGCGAAATCGGTGAAGAAACGGGCATTGCCGTTTCGCCGCATGAGTGTATCTTCTCTGCGGGCGAAGAAGTCGTTTTCATCAGGAAGAACGGAATGCCGACCCTTGTCTTTCGTTTTATTCTGCCGTATCGGGAGATCCCCGTAGTTCGTCTCGGTGGCGAGTCGACGGAGTACCGGTGGGTTACCGAAGAAGAGCTTGATGCCTATTCGTTCATCGGCAATGTGCGCGAAGAAATCAGGAAGGTGCTCCGCGAACCGTTCGCTTCACTCTGTTAGTGAACGCCGCGCAAAAAACTCTTGTAGTCCATTTCAGGTCGTCCCTCGGGGACGACCTTTTTTATGTGTGTCTTCCGCTTTTCGGGCATTGAGCCCGAAAAGCGGAATGCGACGCTACGAATGTCGCTCATACGAATCATACGGCATCTCTTTTTTTCCTTCAGGAATGACTTTCTTGATGACAAACTTACCATTTTCAAACGCCGCGTCGGTGATTTTGACGCGTTTGTTATCTTTGAAGAAATAGACGCTCGGCCATGAGGAGAACGCGCGGAACTTGCGCCAGAGCGTTTCCGAGGCATCGCCAAGAGAAATAAGCCCATCCGCCTTGGTGATTTTTTTCGTGTAGGTTGCTTTGGCGTTGTCCTGTTCGCGCGGCGTGATATCGCCCGCGAGCCATCGGGGGATTGTTTCCGCGAGAAGCGCGCCGCCGAGATGCGCGAGGATATCGTGAAGTTCAGTATAATTCGGAATTTTGAATTTTGAATTTTGAATTTTGAATTTGTTTGGAAATTGGAAATTGGAAATTGGAAATTCCAGTTCTTGTCTGGCAAGAACTGGCCCGTGGTCCATTTCTTCATCCATCTTCATTATGGTGACGCCGACCTCTTTTGCATCGTCCAAAATTTGCGACTCAATGGGCGACGGTCCGCGATAGAGAGGGAGGAGCGAGGGGTGGACATTCAGCACGCCGTAAGTCGGCATATCCAAAATTGATTTCGGTAAGATTTTTCCGTATGACGCTACGACAAATAGTCCATAGTCATTAGTCTTTAGTTTATAGTGAAGTTCATCGTTTAATTTTTCTGGTTGCAAAAAGGGGATATTGTTTTTCTCTGCCCAGAGTTTTGCGGGCGGGGGAGTGAGCCGCATCCCGCGCCCCATTTTCTTGTCCGTTGCGGTCACAATAAGCGCTGGCAGAAAACCGGCTTTTTTCAGCTCATCTAAAACGATGACGGAAAACTCGTCCGTGCCGAAGAAAGCAAAAGTCGTATGTCGTATGTCGTATGTCGTATGTCGCAGAGACATTTCTATTTTGAAGTTTACAGCGGTCAATTTTTATA
>CAZYWN010000047.1:0-1702 GCA_964651525.1 uncultured Candidatus Saccharibacteria bacterium
TCCGCCGTCCCGTCGCGACGACAACGGCGCTCCCCGACCCGCTTGCCACGAGCGTCCCCATCCAGACCATATTGATTTGACCCGCAGATGCGCTGTCGCGAGGAACTGTCTTTTCGGCGTTTTTAGAGACAGCAAGCCATTCGCCGGTAATAACGGATTCGTCAACAGAAAGTTCGCGGGTTTTTATAAGCCGCGCGTCGGCGCCGACCGACTGTCCCGCCTCAAGAAGTAAAACATCTCCGGGAACAATCTCCGTGGTTCTGATTTCTTTTTTTTGACCGCCGCGCATAACAAAGGCAAACTTTTCCTGTGTCGCCGTAAGTGTGGAAAATACTTTTCCTGTGCGGCGTTTTTGAAATGCGGCAATGGCGAGATTTACCGCAAGCGCGGCGAAAATGACGATTGTGTCAAGATATTCTCCGAGAATAAACGTAACGACGCCAGCGATGAACAGGATGAGTATCAGGGGGTCTTTTGCTTGTTCGCGCAGAAACTCAAAAGACCGCGCTTTTTTTTTCTCTTTAAAAAGATTCCTGCCATATTTCGCAAGCCGTCGTTCGCATTCTTCCCGTGAAAGCCCCTTATCGGGGTCAGTCGCAAATGCTTTGAGCGCCGTCTCATATGAGAGCGACTGCCAGGAGATTTTTCGGCGATGGTGAGGCATGAAAAAAAATTTCTAATTCCCCCCAGTACCAGAGCGAAGCTCGGTACGGGGCAGGCCTAATTTCTAATTAAACCCCAATGCCCAACGACCAATGACCAATCAAACCCCAAGCTCCAAAACCCAATAAACGGCTTTTGGGATTTACGGTTTGGGGTTTTGTTGGGCATTGAGCATTGGCTAAAGCCCGTTGGGCTCGCCCGATTAGGGGGTTTGGGATTTTTATTAGGTGAATGAGACCTTTATTGTATCACGCCCTTAAATCCCCCTAATAAATGTGCTATTATATGCGCATGACATTACATGAACAAATTAAAAATGAGATTCCCGAAGCAATGAAGGCGCGCGACACCGAGCGCTTGCGTGTTGCACGGAACCTCCTCGCGGCTCTGACAAACGAGCTCGTCGCAAAAGGCCAGAAGCCAAACGGTATTCTGCCCGACAGCGACGCATATGCCGTCGTGAAGCGCCTCGCAAAACAGCGCAAGGACTCCATCGCGCAATTCAGAATCGGGGGTCGTGAAGACCTCGTCCACGGCGAAGAAGTCGAGCTTCTCTATCTTTCAAAATTGCTCCCTGCGGAAATGAGCGAAGAGGAAATCCGCGCGGTTGTTCTTAAGAAAAAAGAAGAGCTTGGCATGGCAGAAACCGGCGCGGGGATGCTTATGAGCGCCGTGATGAAAGAACTCAAAGGCAAAGCCGACGGCGCGCTGGTTAAAAAAGTTGTGGAAGAAATCCTTTCATAAAGAGCGGGTTTCTTGACAAAACTGTTTTTCCTGCTATAATTATAGCAGAATCAACCTTGGGACAGGGAGGAAGCCATGCGACAAGAGACACCAGCTACAGAGTTTGGGGGTATCTTACGATTGTTGAGAAGGAGCAGTGACCTGACAGGGAAGGAACTCGCGCCCCTTCTCGGCATATCCCAGTCGTATCTTTCAGAGATGGAAAACGGACACAAAGAGCCCTCATTGCGGATACTCGAAAAATATGAAAAGATATTCGGTATTCCGCTAGGTAAAATAGCTCTCTTGGAAGAAC
>CAZYWN010000047.1:1802-5007 GCA_964651525.1 uncultured Candidatus Saccharibacteria bacterium
CCCCTTATCAAAACCGCCGCGGGGTATCCCCTTTCTCCCGTCACAATATTCAACATCCAGTACATGCCATAGCAGAGATACACGTAAAAAATCCCTGCCTCCCCGAACATGGGCGCGTTTCCGGCGGTTTTCCCTCGCGCCCCATGCGACGTCGTGTCATCATACCCGTCATAACTTTCCGTTTCCGTTATTTGGAACGCGTATTCCACGCCATTTCTCTTGCGTACAAGATATTTTCCCAACAAATCTTGCGCCACGACATCGGCTGAACGATTAAAAAAATCTTGCGTAAGTACTTTTCTCATAGCATAGTCACTTGACTCTAACTTTTTATCGTAACTTATTCAACTTTTTTCTTTTTTTCTTGAATTAAAAAGTTACAATCTGGATTAGAAACCGTCGTCCTTTGACACACAAAAGAAAGGTATCCTGACATGGATGCTCAAACGAAAACGCGCGCGCAGGAAATTCTTTCCAAAAACGAAGAGCTTGCCGCGCTCCTTGCAAAGTTTCGTGACAAAGATGGGGACATGCCGAAAGGCACGGCGTATTTGCTCTCCACAGAAGGAAAACGCATTTTGGAAATCGTCCGCCACGACCTCAAACTGGAATGGCCGGAGGTTGTGGCGCTTCTTGAGCGCGACAAGACAACCGTTGAAAAGGCGTTCAGTTATCATGGGGTTCTGAAAAGCCATCCGCGTCATCTCGTCTGGACCGAAGAAGCCATTTCGTGCGTGAAGACGTACTATGAGAAATCACGCGGCGTACATACGAAAAAAAATTCCGCCGCCCTTTCACAAGAAATGGTGCGCGCAACAAGCGCAATTCTTGGACGCGAAGTTACCCTCGTCGCTCTCCGTTCCGCAGTACGCGATTATGAATGGGCGAAATGGGGGTGGCCGCCCGAAGGAGGCGTCGCCGCGTGGAAAATCGGTTCGGTATGGGACATTCCTGAAATCCGAAAACGCGCGAACGCGTTTATCTTTGGCGGCGGTCTTGCCTCGGGCGGCATAGACCCCCTTTACGAACTTTTGGAGACGGAATTCAAAGAAATCATCCGAAAGTACGACCTTCCATTCACTAAAAAAGCGTTCCGCAAAAAGGTCAGTGAAATTGTTTGGTCAAAAGAGACAGACAAAGCGCTTCAAGAAGTTGTGCGGATGCGGTTCAGCATTGAAGAGAAATTCTGTCCGCTTTTTCCGTACATTCCGCTTGATATGGTGAAGATTCGCGAGCGGTGGCACAAAGGCGTCATCAAAACAAAGGGGGCGCCAGAAGAAGCCCAGCCGGGCATCGGGCGCATTCGCGCGCGGAAAGAACTCGGCGACCTCACGAAGTTCAAGATGCCCCAGACGGATTTTAAAAACCCGTTTGTGGCACGGACAAAAATCGGCACGATGGAAAATTTTTCCCTTATGTTCCTAAACGGAACAAACATGGGGACGCGTCATGGCGGTGACATCGTGGGAAACGTCGTACGGCGCGCGCTTTCCGATGCCGATACCCGCGAAGACGCGGCGATTGTCGCGACGAACATTGTCTCTTTTGACCTCAAAAAAGCAGGCGGACCGCGAAAAATCGGCCGCGCGCTCGTCATGGGGGACAACGTGAACCCGAATGTCTTCGCTGACCCGATTTACCGGAGCGATGTGGAACGCATTATTCGTGACAGGCCGCTCCATGAACTTGTATATCAAACGGCCGAAGAATTGCTCCACAACGTACTCGCCGGCTGGCGCAAGGTGTGCATAAAGCCGAATAGGAAGCCCGAGTATACGGGTCCGGTATATATTGTGTTTGGCATCAATGAAGAGGAGCTCGCCAAATCGGTTGCCTACTGGGAAATCCGTTATTGGACACTGCTGAAACAGCTTGAGCTGGAAGCGGAAAAACATATCACCGCGGCGGCGTTGAAGCAGGCGGAAAAAAACGGCGATGAGGAACAGATACTTTTTCTCTCAAAAGAACTCACCGTTGTCCAAGAGCGGCACAGCAGAACGACCATCACGAACGTCGCGACGCAGGAGTCCCAGCGGTTTTACGAACACGCGCGGGCGATTGTCGTTCGCGAAATTGAGCAAACGATACCGAATTCACAGGTCATCGGCCAAGGGACGACCTATCTTGAGATTGGCGGAGAAAAAATAGAAATCTCCATCCCCTCTCATGAACGAGTTACGGATGCGTTGCTCAAGGATTACACCCTTAATTACGGCCCGAAAGTTCTTCGAGGCGGACTCGCGCCGACGGTTGTTATCTGTGGCCCGTGGGGTCTCCAGTTTCGCATGACGGTTCGCGAGGTGGACCGTGACGGAAAACGGGGCTCGGCAAAGGTGTTTGTCGCCCCGATTGCCGTTGACGATGCGTACCTAAGGGGGGTGCTTGCGGACGTGATTCGCCAAGAACATCCTCTCGCAAAAGCGGTATCTTCGGGGCAATTTCAACCGGGGGTTCTGCGGCTTCGCCGCGTGAATGGCATCATGGACGCCGACATCATAAGTGTTGCCGCTCTTGAAGCGCACGAACGGTATCCGTCTGTGCGTACCGCAAAAAAAAGCGGCGATGAAAAGAAATGCGCGTCCTCGGTATATTGCCGCGGTCCGAAATACATCTGGGTCCACACGGCGACCGACCAGCATTGGGGCGGACGCGCGAAAGAGTTCGTCACCGAACAAGAAAGCGGCCGGCGGCTCGGCATGGCGGAAGCGGTCTTTCATATGATGCGGAAAGAAGGGCTCTGTGAAGGTCGTACGATGCCCGTGCATCTCTTCGCGTCAAATGACGACCCGACGCAGGGGCAGAACTTCAAAGCCCGCACCCAGCCGGACCCGCACGAGCTTTCTCCGCAGGAGATTGAGCGGCAGATGCTCGCGCTCTTGGAACGCGGGAAACAGACTGAGAAAACGGAAGAACTCCGCACTCTTCAAGCCGAGATGGTGCGGCTGTCTTCGTACCAGTTTGAAAAACGCGGCGCCGACTTCGTGTTTCATCAGATGAGACAGATGATGGAGCGGCATATCGCGGCGAACGTTGATATCTTTAGCGCGATACTCCGCCGTTCTCAAAAAGCGGGGCTCGTGCTTCGCGGTGTCGGCGAGTTCGGCAATGCGGCACATGGCGGCTATGACACGCGAAACGTCGGGGTTTTGAACTTCGGCGGCGGCAACCACTTTGAGCACACCGTTGAAGGCGAGCTCATTGAGGG
>CAZYWN010000048.1:0-4956 GCA_964651525.1 uncultured Candidatus Saccharibacteria bacterium
AAGAACTCTTGACATACTATACAAAATCTTTTAGAGAAAGCAAGGTGGGGGCACCCCGACGCTGGCGCCTGATTTGCTTATTCCCCAATATCCTGCTATACTCTTTCGGTAACGGCTGAGGGATGGGGTTCGGCCCCGCCGCACCAAAAAATACGGATGTTTCAACAAAATTACCGCAACGATAAAACAAGAATCAACGGCCAAATACGCGCCCCGAAATTGCGCGTGATTGACACGGAAGAGGGCAATCTTGGCGTACTTTCTCGCGAAGAGGCGCTTAAAAAAGCCGAGGAGAGGAGTCTTGATTTAATTGAAATTTCGCCGAATGCAGTTCCGCCAATAGCGAAGATAATGGACTTCGGGAAGTACCAGTACGAGCAGAACAAAAAGAAAGTAAAGGGGCATTTCACCGAGACAAAGACGCTTCAGGTAAAACCGGGCACCGGAGAACATGACCTCGCGCTTAAGGCAAAACAAGCGTCAAGGTTTTTAAAGGAGGGAAACCGTGTTAAGATAGACCTCTTCCTCGCGGGGCGCTCAAAATATCTTGAAAAAACATTTTTGTCGGAGCGGCTTGAGAGAGTCCTCCGTCTGATTACCGAAGACTACAAGGTCGCCGATGGACCCAAGCGGGGGCCAAAAGGACTTACGGTGGTGATAGAAAAAAAATAGCACACGAATAGCGCGCCTTCGTCCTGCCGGACTTCGGCAACACGAATGCGCCCACACGAATATTCGTGTCATTCGCTCCCATTCGTAATTCGTGTCGAGTTTTTATGGCGAATAAATCATTCACGAAACGGCTGAAACTTACAAAGAACGGAAAAATCATCACGCGGAAAGGCGGGATTAATCATTTCAATGCGAAAAAGAGCCGTAGTAAACAGATGGAAAGAAAACGTCCGGGAATAATGACGCTTTCCAACAAAGACCGCGGACGCTTCCTTAGCTAAAATCCAAAAACTATTGAATTTTGCGTTTTATTTTTTCCTAACCCCTAACAACTAATACCTAACTATCATGCCACGAGTTAAAAGAGGTGTTACTGCGCTCAAACGAAGAAAAAATACCCTTGCACAGGCGAAGGGTTATCGGCATGGGCGGAGTTCAAAAGAGCGACAAGCGAAAGACGCGCTGTATCATGCGGGCGTGCGGGCATTTGGCGACCGAAGGGGTAAAAAGGGCGATTTCCGAAAACTCTGGCAGATCCAAATCAACGCCGCGACGCGGACTCATGGACTCTCCTATTCCACATTCATTCATGCATTGAAAGAAAAAGGAATCGGTCTGAATAGAAAAATGCTCGCGGAACTTGCCGAATATACTCCGGAAATGTTTGGAAAAATTGTTGACGAGGCAAAAAAATAATCTCAATAAAATCTCCCAAAACAAAAATCCCGCGTTACGCGGGATTTTTGTTGGAAAACTACTCTGTAGTAAAACGGCTTGATTCATAGAGATAGCTATACCGCGCTTTTTCTTGCTTGACGAGCTCTACCACGCGCGCGACGAGCGCCCTTGGGTCAGAATCAAAAATGATTTTATCGTTCGGGCGGTGCGCTTTTTCCAGTATCATTTTTATCACTTCGTCCGTTTCCCAGTCGCCTTCAAGAACACCGATAGGTTTTCTGTCTTCAAATGCGACAGTGAATTCGTTGATTGTACCGATTCTCCCGCACCCAACAAACACAGCGTCTGACGAGCGAGTAAGGAGAAGATTTCTGCCGGAATAGCCAAACCCCGTGTATTCTATGACATCCATATAATCAACAGGAAGCTTGTACAATTCAATATGTTCTCGCTCCGACGACGCAGGAGAAAGACCGATGGAAAACCCTCCCTCTTCCTTCGCGCCGATTGACGCCCATAAAGGGAATCCCGTCGTGGCACCCGTAATGAGGACGGCGTTCGCCCGCGCGATTTCTCTGCCGAGCGCTTTTGCGAGCTCAAGCGCGTTCGGGCCGCAATGCCCTGTCTCCGCCGCGCCGGAAACGCAAAGTTTTAATTTAAGATGGCTGTGTTTGGGGTGGAGAGCGGAGTCCATGATAATAAAAATTATGAATGATTAATTTTGAATTTTGAATAAATTTTAAATGTTCTAATTTTAAAATTCAGTAATTCTAATTTGATTCAAAATTTAAAATTTGAAATTAAAAATTGGCTCTTCCATTATACCACTTCACGCTCTCTTTCCTCAGAACTCCAGCTCAACGCTCTCCCCTTCTTGCGGCGCAACGGCCGTAATCCCGAGATAGTCCTGCAGGCGCTGGGAGAAAAACGCGGCGGTCTTTGGCTCGCTATTGACCACAAACACTTTCTCGGCCGTATCTGCCATTTCAACGACGAATGAAAAAAGCGCATCGCTATCGGCATGGGAAGAATATCCCGTTACTTTTTCTATCCGCGCTTGAACTTTTATTTTTTCGCCAAGAATCACAACTTCTTTCACTCTTTCCTCCAACATGCGCCCCAAGCTCCCGGGGGCCTGATACCCGACAAGGAGGAGCGTCGTCGTGGGAAGCGAGAGATATTTTTTCTCATGGAATAAAATTCTGCCGCCGGAGGACATCCCCGACCCCGCGATGATTATTTTTGGGTCTGGAGCGTCCGCGATGCGTTTTGACTCCTCACTGTCCCTCGTTTTATGGAGGTTCGGGAAAGAAAAAATTGATCTACCTAGTCCAGCACCGTCACTGACGTCTTTTTTTAAGAAATTCCGGTATTTGCGATAGAGTTCCGTCGCGTCTATCGCAAGCGGCGAATCAAGAAATACCGGCACGGGGGGTATGCGGCGCGCTTCAATCATTGTTTTAATTTCAAAAAGCATTTCCTGCGCGCGTTCAATGGAAAATGCCGGAATAAGGAGCACTCCTTTTTCTTTGACGGTGTCCTCAACAATATCTTCAATTCTTTCTCTGCGGATTTCCCTGTCCTCATGCGGCTTATCGCCATAGACGCTTTCCATGACAAGATATTTCGCACGGAGAAGCGGCTCGTGATTCGGAAGAATCGGGTCGGGTGTGTTCCCGATGTCGCCGGTAAAGACAATAACGTTCTCGCCTCGCGTAAATTCAAACATTCCCGACCCGAGAATGTGCCCCGTGTTTTTCATTTCAACGGAAACACCGTCGGGAAGAGAAACCTCCTCGTGATACTCGATCGTCTTCCAAAGAGCAAGCGCCGCGTCAATGTCGGCGTTCGTGTACAGCGGCTCCCTTCTTGTTTTTT
Source organism: uncultured Candidatus Saccharibacteria bacterium (assembly GCA_964651525.1). GTDB lineage: Bacteria > Patescibacteriota > Minisyncoccia > Phycocordibacterales > UBA2135 > CAZYWN01. The sequence goes on from CAZYWN010000048.1 coordinate 3,229, forward strand.
TCGCCTCCTCCTCCAGAATGCCGACACCGTCCCGCAGAACAAGCTCTGCAAGGTCTCTCGTCGGAGCCGTAGAATAGATGCTGTTCCGGAAACCGTCTTTGACAAGCTTGGGGATTCTGCCAGTGTGGTCAAGATGCGCATGAGTCACGAAAAGCGCGTATATTTCTTTCGGATCATACGGGAAAGGTTCGTAGTTCTTGTTCTCGCCCGTCATTTTACCCTGGAAAAGACCGCATTCAACAAGCACCTTGAAAGAACCCGCGTCCAAAAGAAAGTTGGACCCGGTAACCTCCCCCGCTCCGCCGTAAAATGTAAGACGCGCTGTCATTGTTTAGGTGTTAGGTAGTAGGTGCTAGGTTCTAGGAAAAATTTTAAAAAAGAGAAAACCAGCGACGAGCCCTCCCAACATATCTGCGATGAGGTCGGTAATCGTGTCGCGGACATAGTCAAAAGGAAAGGCGAGGTTGAAAATTTTGACAATAATCACCTCATACAGCTCCCACCCAAGACCAACAATAAGCGCTGCTCCAAAAGAAATAAAGAGCACGGAAAAGGAGCGGGGGCTGTTGTTCGCGCCCGTTGCAAAGAACCAGAGCGCAACTCCCCCCATCCACACGCCGCCAAGAAAATGAGTTGCGGTGTCCCACCATCCGATATATTTATATATACCAAAATACACATCCGTGACCTGCAAGACCAGTACGACCGCGAGAAGGCCGGCGAGGATATTAAAAAAAATTTCCTTGCGCATGCGTTTTAGTATATCACAAAAAATCACTCCGGTTTCGGAATGATATTTTGAAGAGTTACTGAAGAAGATAGCCCAGCAAAAAAACAGGGGGGTGTCCGCAGGGAGATGTCTCCGAACGAATCGGCAGACAAGCCCGATGTAGGACTCCCAGTGTATGAAAATTATTGGACATTACCTCAGCAACCCTATCTTTCATTATATCATCGGCTCTCAATACGCAACTGTGGATAGGTTTTTGGCGCTGCCATCTGCCCCTAGTCTATATCAATACTGTGCCGCTTGTAGGAGTATACCGGCGGGTTTTTCCCGAACCAAAAGGTGATTTCGTGAGCCGCCTCTTCGGGGGTTTCGGAGGCATGGACAAGGTTCATCACCGCCCGTTTTTCGCTATTGGCTATCGCCGGTGAATCAGCCGAGTAATCGCCGCGGATAGTACCCATGTCCGCGACTGATGGAATCGTTGGTCCTGCAATCTTTCGCACCATATCCACGGCGTGTACCCCTTCCACAACCATCCGCACCAACGGCGCCGAGGTCATGTAGTCCACAAGCCACTTCCGCACCATCGGACCGATTTCTTCGGCATTATCGGTGCCCAGTTCTGCCACAGGGTCAACGCCGTATTTGTTGTATGTAGAAAGCGATTTCTCACCGAGCCGCTTTATCCACGCGGGGTCTTTGGGATAGTGGTCATTGATTTGTTCTTTTGTCGGCTGGAACATCTCAAGCGCGACAATTTTCAAATCGCGCTGTTCAAACCGCCTGATGATTTCACCGATGAGCCCCTTGCGGACTCCATCCGGCTTCACCATGACAAACGTCCGTTCTTTTTTAAATCGTTCAATTGCAGACACGGTAGTAAAAATTTTTAATTTATAACGCTCATAAAGCATGAAGCATGGAACATGAAACAAGAACCAACGTAAATGTTTTATGTTTCAAGTTTTATGTTTCATTTTTAAGTTTTTATTAGGTGA
>CAZYWN010000049.1:0-4623 GCA_964651525.1 uncultured Candidatus Saccharibacteria bacterium
GGTGCATCATAAAGCCGGGCATCACCGGCTGGGCGCAGATAAAGCAGAACTATTCCTACGGCAACGTAAGCCCGCAGTCAGTCGAGGACACGCGCACGCGCCTCGCCTACGACCTCTACTACATCAAAAACCGCTCGTTCTCGCTGGATGTCGTGATAGCGTTGCGGACGATACAGACATTGCTTTCACGAGTGGGGAGTTAGCCCCTAGCGGCTAGCCACTAGGGGATAGGTGTTCAACGGCTCAAATTCAATTTGAGCCGTTGAAAAATCCAACAACTATTCTCAAATTCTCAAGAAGTTGAGAATAGTTCGAGAATAGAATATTTTGTTTTGTACATTTGTTTTTTGACAAATTAGAGTTTGTATCCTAGTATGATTTCAGATTGAAATTCCCGGTGCATCCACAGAAGGGACACGCAATGGCAAAAACAGAAACGAAATCTCTCGCACCGTTCGGCGACACGCTCCCCGGTAGCCGCCGGCGGTTAGAAAGCGTGCCGGGGCGTTTCCCCAATGACCCCGAAGCCATTATGATGCGGTTGTGGGAAGAAGAAAACATTTCCAGAACGGGAGTTAACTTCGGCGGAACCATCGTTGAAGCGATTCTTTGTTTGGGCGAAGAAATTGGCGACCATGCGCCCCGAGGAAAGACGAGCAAGCATGACCGTCGGGTGGTTGCCGCTACTATTCAATGGATGGCGACAAATTGCGGAAGAGCGCTCTTTTACGAATTTGAAAGACGGCTTGCAAGGGCTCACCAAGAATATTTGGACAGAGTTGCCCCTGGGCAGCATACCGCCGCTTAATCCAAATACCCCGCCCCCCGAAAGGTTTTCACCTTGCGGGGGCTTTTGTTTGGGACACTAACCGTCTTAAAAAGCGGTTACAACTCCTGTAGGATTTTTGTGACTACGTATGACAAAATTTATTTTACACGGTGGGTTTACGGGCGCGGACAACGAACTGAATCGGGGATTTTATCGCGAAATGACAAAAGGACTCCCGGACGGTGCAAATGTGCTTCTCTATTTCGCGCGGAAGGACGAAGAGGTGCCGAAGTTGTTTGCCGAAGACAAAGCGCGTATTCTTGAACAGGCGGAGAATAAAAATTTTGATATTGTTCGTGCAGAAGAGGGAAAGTTTATGGAGCAGGCCCGCGCGGCGGGTGCCATATACATGCGCGGGGGAGATACGGACAAGTTGCTTGAAACGCTGAAAAGTTACCCTGATTTTAAAAATGCGCTTGAGGGGAAAATTGTAAGCGGTTCATCGGCGGGCGCATATGTCCTTTCAACGTACTACTATTCGGCAACGAAAGGCGGCGTACATGAAGGGCTCGGCATCCTGCCGCTCCGCGTCATCTGTCACTACAAGAGCGAAATCCTGAAAGGACACGGCGAAGACGCCATCACGCTTATGGAAAAATACCCGCACGATTTGGAACTTGTTGTTTTAAAAGATTATGAGTGGAGGGAGTTTGAAGTGAATAATTAATAAGCATTGGTGGTCAAATGAAAGTAAAAAGTAAAAAAATATTCACATATCTTCTATTTTTTTGGTTGTTGCCGCTTTTTTTCACCTACCTTTTGCTTTGGACACAAGAATCCCCTTTTCTTGTTGGAAAAACTGCAGATGACCAGGTAAAAGTGACAATTAATACGGAAGAAATAAATAAACCAGATATTAGAAAAAAAATACTTGAACTTTTTCAAATTCCATACAGTATAAATTCTGTCAATTTTTGTATAGAAAATAGGAGCAAGGTTATAGAAAATGGGGAAAGCGAGGCTTTGGACGGAGGATTTACGATCTTAGATATAAGTGGGAAAGAATTGATTTCTCATACAGACATTGCCGGAGGAAAAGAAGTATGTAAAACGCTTTCAATGAGCTCGCCTATTGAGGAGTTTATTATTAAGGGCTCGGGTGACGCTCATTATTCTCCCAAGTATTTTAAGATTTTTCCAGATGGTGCAGTGGGCGTTTCTTTTCAACCTATTTTTAATCTTGCACCAACAAAAGCCTTCCCCTTTTCTGAAGACAGAGTACTTTATTCAATTGCTGCCTTTATAATAATTTGGGGGGTTCTACTTATCGTACTTCAAGTATTATTAACAATACCTCGCCAAATTTTTGAAAAACATAAAGAAAAGAATGAGGAAAGCACAAAAAAGGATATGACCCCCAACTTTAATGTAGAAAAAAATCTCTTAAAGAAACTATTCTTCTAGATACCGCTAGCTCTATTGGCACATCCAACATGCACACTATTTTTTTAACCGGCGCGGCGGGGTATGTGGGCGGAATGCTTGCCGACCAGTTTTCAAAGCGTCCTGATGTGAAGCAGATAATCTGCCTTGATAAGCGGGAACAACCGGAGTCGCTTAAGGGAAACGAGAAAATCGTCTGGTTCACCGCGAATACGGCGGGAAACGACTGGCAGGGGATTGTCCGCTGGCTTGAGCCGACAATCGTTATCCACTGCGCGTGGCAGATACGGGAGATGTATGGAAAGCAAAGGACACAATGGCTCTGGAATGTGGAGGGTTCGCAGAACGTTTTTGATTTTGCGTTTGATTCTCCAAGCGTTCAAAAACTCATTCATTTCTCCACCGCCTCATCGTACGGCGCGTTTTCTGGGAACACGCTGGAGCATCATTTCACTGAAACTGAACATTTTCGCGAAAACGAATATCTCTATGGCATAGAAAAAAGAGTGGCGGAAGAGCGTCTCCGCGCGCGATTTGTCCGCGCGAAATCATCAGGTGCGACAACAATTCCCAAAGTATATGTCGTCCGCCCCGCCGCCATTACCGGCCCGCGGGGGAGAGTTATCGTGAAGCGCTTCGGGCTTCAGTCCGTTTTGAAAAAAGGTTTGCCGATTATCCCCATCGCCTCCGCGACATGGTGTCGGCAATTTATACACGAAGATGATGTGACGGACATCATCGCAAAACTTTCATTTGAATATTCCGCTCGCGAATATAACGTCTTTAACATCACTCCCGATTCTGTCGTCCTCGCGCATGACATGGCGGAAGTGATGGGCAAGCGCACATTTCGCATCACGCCCCTAATCGTCCGCGTTTGTTTTTTCATATTGTGGCACCTCTCGCGCGGACGGATTCCCACCTCAAAAGGCGGGTGGAAGTTTTATTCCTACCCGATAGTTCTGGACGGCTCTAAAATAACGCGCGAACTTGGCTATGAGTATCGGTGGCAGTCTCGCGCCGCGCTTGAAAAACTGGAAGGCCGCTACGCGGAAGAAGCGCTCAAAATTGAGAAATCCTAAATCCGAAGCTCTAAATTCTAAATAATCCCTAAATTCCAATTCTCAAAATCAAAAACATGTTTTGAATTTAGGATTTTGATATTTGAATTTGTTTAGGATTTAGATATTAGGATTTAGAACTTTATATCCATGAGAATATTAATTGTCACTGGAATTTTTGAACCGGAGATAGGCGGTCCTGCAGAATACACGCCGAAGCTTGCGGCGGGTCTTATCGCGCGTGGGCACACAGTTAAAGTGCTTACGTATTCGGCGAAGCCAGACTTTTCCTCCGGAGGAGGATCCGCCTTCGGCGGAGATGCAAAATACCCGTTCCCATTGGAGCGTGTTGTTCGCACGAATAAATTTTCAAATTATGTCCGCTTTTTTCTCGCGGCTCTGCGGAATGTTCCGAATTACGACATTATTTATTCTCTGGACTGGTTCACCGCGGGGCTTCCTCTGGCGCTCGCGGCGCGCCTCGCAGGAAAAAAATATTTGTTGCGTATCGGCGGCGGCTACATCTGGGAGAAATACTTAAACGACGGCAATCCGCCGTTGACCCTCATGGATTTTTATAAGCGGGGGATTCATAAAAGATATCCGCTGATGTACCGCACAATGAAGTTCGTGCTTCATGGGGCGGAACGGATAATCTTTAACTCCGACATACAAAGAAATTTTTACGCCCCGCAGTATGGGCTTTCGCCGGAGCGGCTCACGACAATCTATAATCCCATTTCCAAGACGCTTGTGCCTGTTCTACGCGATGAGCAACAAAGAGAAATTATCTTCGCGGGGAGGATGATAGCGAAGAACAACATAGAAAATTGCATCCGCGCGTTCTCGTCTTCTGGGCTCTCGGACTACACGCTGACGCTCATTGGAGACGGTTTTATCACGTGGAAGATGCGCACGCTCGCGGACGGGCTCGGTTTGAAAAATGTCATATTCCTCCCTGCGATGAGGCAGGAAAAGCTCTACGAACGGATACGAAACGCGCGGTATGTGATTCTCCCGAGCTGGACTGACATTTCTCCGAATACGGCGTATGAATGCCTTTCGCTTGGCATCCCGTTTCTTATCACCACGGAAAATTATTTAAGTATCCGCGACCAGATACCGCTTATGATAGACCCACGCTCGGTGGGGGATATGGCGGAGAAGATGCGCCTTTTGTCTGAAGAAGATGCTTATAAAGAGTACTGCGCAAAACTTCACGCGATAGAGTTTCGTCACGACTGGGACGATGTGTGCAGTGAACATCTTGAGATATTTAATAAGTGTTTAGAGGTGGATAGAAAATAATTTTGAATTATGAATTTTGAATTTCGAATCAGAGACCGAATT
>CAZYWN010000050.1:0-4387 GCA_964651525.1 uncultured Candidatus Saccharibacteria bacterium
CTTCCCTTCTATAACTTTCGCAAGGAGCGTTTTCGCTACATCGGAGGAGAGAGCGGTCCCCGTCTGGCCCGCGCCGAAAAGAGTGATGCCCATTAAAGAGCCGGCGCTATCCAAGAGCGGACCGCCGTTATAGCGCGCGTCCGCGCCAAGCGTCGTGTAGAGAACAGCAAGATGCCTCTCCTTTATATCGCTCGTTTCCTCAAAGCCAAAACCGGAAACAGTGCCGAGAATGATACGCGGCTCGCCACTGAAAAGCCCGAGCGCGATGGCGGTTTGTCCAAGTTTAATTTTTCCTGAATCAACGAACTTCGCATCGGCGAAGCCAGCGGCGCTTGCCGCGCCGTTCTCTTTTACGAGGTCAATCACCACTGCGTTTTCTTCCGTAGCGCCGTTTTCTTTCTCGGCAAGCGCAAAAGGTTTTCCTATCGCCACGAGAGCGATTCCTGAAGCGTCATCTTTGAGAAGCGGCGAGAGCGCGTAGTAGCCGCCTGTCCTGGTCCCGAGCGCGAACTCTTCTCCTTTGTCAAAAAGCGCGTTGGGAAGCGCGATAATGCCGTCTCTGGTCAAGGCGAAGCCAATGCCGATTTCCGTGACGACACGCGCCGTATCAGAGGCGCTCGTGAAGCCAAGGCGCGACTTTCTTTTTTCAAGAACCGCAACCGTAACCACGTTGGGAAGATTCGCGTCAACGGCGCTCACGATGTAATCCTCCTCTTTGACGACAACCGTTTCCACCGCCGCGGTTTGTTTCGCGGGGACAATTACCCGTTCGGTCTCTTTGACAACGCGATTGATGGTCTGGGTAATCGCGGGCGGCGCTTGGTCCATCAATGCGACCGTCACGATGCCCGTCGCGATGGATGTCACGAAAGAGACAAGAAGAGCGAGAAGTATGAGCTGTGTTTTATTGAGTTCTTCCATTGAATGAGGCAAGGTCTGACCTTACGCGTGGGCTGTCCACACGAAGTGTGGGCAGATAGCGGAAGGTCGGACCTTGGCGAGTAATCTATGCACCTATTTTACTAGAAAGTAGGGACGTCCACAAGGGGTATGCACAGGCAGAAAAAAGGCGCCGCGTGATTTCGTGGCGCCTTTCTCTAAAAATATTTTTGGATAGGTTATGCGTTCCCCCGTTTGATGTCGTGACAGGCGGAGCCGTCTTGATGGGCGTATGTCGTGGGTATATCCGGCATCGGCGTCCCGCACCGAGAACAGACCGGGGTAAATATTTCCTTAAGCGCGGCGATAAGCGCGTCTATGTCTTCTTGAGTCGTCCATCGCCCGAGCGTGATGCGGATGCTTCCAGTCGCATACTCTTTCCCCTGCCCGAGCGCGGCGACGACATACGAGCCGGGTTCTTTGGCGCTCATACAGGCGCTTCGCGTGCCGACGGCAATCCCCCGCGCGTCAAGCTGAAATAAAATCCACTCGGCATCTTTGCCAAGGAACGAGATGTTGATGTTGTTCGGGAGGCGCTTTCCGCTACTGCCGTTCAAGACGGCCTGAGGAGCGACCTCAAGAATACGCCTGATGCATTCGTCTCGCAGTTTGGTGAGCCGAACCGATTGGCTCTCCCATTCATCACGCGCAATCGCGAGCGCTTTCGCAAGGCCCACAATCCCGGGTACGTTCTCGGTAGCGGGACGGAGACCGAATTCCTGCGAACCCCCGAAAAGAATCTGGGAAATTTCCACCCCTTTTTTTCGGTACAAAACTCCGACACCCTTCGGGCCGTAGATTTTTTGCGCATCTAGCGTGAGCAGGTCAACGCCGAGCTTTTTCGCGTCAGTCGGCAGATAGAGCGGCGCTTGGCTCGCGTCAGTATGAAGAAGCGGCTTTGATTCTTTCCCCCCCGGAGCACGAAAAGCAAACAGTCCGTTTTTCGCGGCAGCGCGCACGAGCCGCGCAATCTCTCCAATGGGCTGAATGGTGCCTATTTCGTTATTCGCAAGCATCACGGAAATGAACACTGTCTTCGGCCCAAGCTCCTCGCCAAAAGCGCGAAGGTCAAGAATACCGTCCTTGTCTACCGGAATATACGACACGCGCGCGCCGCGCCTTTCAAGTTCCTTAAAGCAATCACGCACCGACGGGTGCTCAATAGCGCTTGTCATAAAATGACAGCGCGAAAGAGGCCGTCCTGTTTTTTCAATCTGCGCCGCAAACCCCATAATCGCCAGGTTGTTTGATTCCGTTCCGCTTGACGTGAAAAAGATTTCATCGGTCGTTGCGGAGAGAATATCGGCGACTGCCTTGCGAGACTGATACACCGCCAATTTTGCGATGGCGCCTTCCGTATGCATACTCCCCGGGTTTCCAAAATCTTCTGAAAAATAAGGGAGCATCGCTTCAAGAACGCGCGGGTCCACCGGCGTGGTAGCGGCATTGTCCAAATATATTCCCTTTTGCATTTCCTCTCCAGTCATGATTTTCTCCTTATGTCAAACATCCTATACTAAAATCTCCCACAAATCTAGCACAAATCTTTCTTTTGTGGTAGAATGAAACCTCTGTGGCTATGGACCTTTCCGATCCAACATTCATTGTTGCACTTGCTCTTGGAGGCCTTCTTATGGGGGTTCTTGCATGGCTCATCCGTCTTGAGTTCCGCTGGCGCGCCCTGTTTCGCGGAAAACAAGCGCGGACGCTTGAGGAGGCAATTCTTGAGACGCAGAGCGGTATGAAAGAAATCGCGCGAACGGTGGCTACCTTAAAAGACAGGACGGCTGCCATTGACGAGCGCGTGAAGAAAACCATCTGCGGTGTCGGTACGGTGCGCTTCAACCCGTTTAAGGGGACTTCCGGAAGCAACCAGAGTTTTGCGACGGCGCTTTTGAACGAAGAAGGCACCGGAGTCGTGCTCTCAAGCATCTACTCGCGCGAACATGTATCGGTATTTGCGAAACCAGTCAAGAAACGCGCTTCCGAATACGGACTCACCGAAGAAGAAGCGGCGGCGATAGAGGAAGCAAGAAAATTTTGAATGACGAATTTTGAATTTCGAATTAAATATGAGTAACCGAATTAAAAAATTAAATCATTTAAAATTCATTCAAAATTAAAAATTCAAAATTGAAAAAATTGTCTGCGAAACGATTCTCTCCAAGCCGCAAAAAACTGTGTATGCCTCAATCACCAAAAAATCAAAACAACCTCATCGAACGCCCCCCCATTGTGGTCGTAATGGGTCATATTGACCACGGGAAATCAACGCTCCTGGATTTTCTCCGCAAGACAAACGTCGTCGCCGGGGAAGCGGGCGGCATCACGCAACATACGTATTCCTACGAGGTCACGCACGCGGAAGAGGGCGGCGTAAAGAAACGCATCACATTTCTTGATACTCCCGGGCATGAGGCATTCACCCTCATGCGTTCGCGCGGGGCTTCTGTCGCGGATGTCGCGGTCCTTGTCGTTGCCGTAAACGAGGGCGTCAAACCGCAGACGCGCGAAGCGCTTGCAATCATCAAAAAAAACGAGGTGCCGTTCGTCGTTGCTCTCAATAAAATAGACGCGCCGAACGCAAACGTGGACAAGGTAAAGCAGGAACTCGCTGAACACGAAGTATATCTTGAAGGTTACGGCGGTTCGGTGCCGGTTGTGGCCATCTCCGCGAAGACCGGAGAAAACGTCCCTGCTCTTCTTGACATGATTCTCCTTGTCGCTGAATTGGAAGAACTAAAAGGAGACCCTGCGCTTCCCGCGGAAGGCGTCGTCGTTGAAGCGCACCAAGACCCGCAGAAGGGCATCAGCGCGACGCTCGTCATCAAAAACGGCACTCTCAAGAAAAAAACATTCGTGGTCGCCAGAGGCTGCCGCGCGCCCGTCCGCCGCATTGACACTATTCTTCTAAAAGACATCCCTGAAGCGAGTTTTTCAACACCCGTGATTATCACTGGCTGGAACTGTATTCCGGAAGCTGGCGCTGAATTTGTCTCTCTCGCCGGGAAAAAGGAGGCCGAGACACTGTCTCGCGCCTCTCTCTCCGCGGCATCCCCTAGGAAAAATGGCGCCCTGCAAGGAGAAAGAGAAACCGCAGACGAAGCGAAGCGCGAGACAATACCGCTCGTGCTCAAAGCAGATATGCAAGGGACGCTTGATGCGCTTGTATACGAAACGGACAAAGTGCTGGCGAAACTAAAAGAAACGCATGGAGCGAATGTTGATGCGAGGATTGTCCACAGCGGGGTTGGCGCAATATCCGAATCGGATGTAAATCTCGTGTCAGGAAACGAAAATGCCGTCATTGCCGGATTCAACGTTTCTATTGATGCAGTCGCGAAGGAGATAGCGGAACGGAACCATACGAGTATCGGCGTGTTCGCAATTATTTACGAACTGACCGACTGGCTTGCGAAAGAAATAGAAAAAAAACGCCCGCGAGTGC
>CAZYWN010000051.1:0-4254 GCA_964651525.1 uncultured Candidatus Saccharibacteria bacterium
GCTTAAGCGGCTATTTCTTAAAATCAGAATGGAAGCTGGATGACCTTGTGAAAGTTGTTCAGGAAAAAGTAGGAAAATAAACAGTGACGTTTTTCGTTTTTCGCGTTTCTCTACAATAAGATACAACCCTACTTAATTTTTCGTATTTTTTGCGAAAAATTCCAGAAATTCTTTTTTGAGTTTTTCCCACGAGTCCTCTGTTAGCGCTCGTTCTTCTCTTGAGAGTTCAAAAAAATTTCTTCCGCCGAATTGCGGGAACGAAGTGATGGAACAAAGCCATATTCCCTCCTTGTAATGGTTTGGATTGGAAGTTTCATCAAGAACTCCTTCCATGGCCTCAACGGTCGTTGAAAATAGGATTCGTTTCGTATCTGCAACAGCGATTGCTTCAAACCATTTAACGCGACGGTCTTTTTTCCCGCGCATCATCTGAAGAAGACGGGTGATGCGTCCTTGGTCCGTCCCCGCAAAACGGCGCGTATATAACGGCTCCCATTCGGCGGAAGAGAGCGCGGGGATAATTGCTCCGCCGTCGGTTGAAACGGCACGCCCGCCAAACCATCGGGCACACGCCAGCGCTTTTTGTTCGGCGGTTTTTTGGAACGACGCGCCACTCTCTTTTATATCGGGAATTTCCAGCCGTATCACAGGATGAAAAAGCGGAGAAACAATGTCCGAAAGTTTTTGTTGTTTATGGGGATTTTTAGTGCCAATTAAAATATCGTGCATAGTCGTGCGTTACTGCACCTCGGGTAAATAGGAATGTTCCATGTCTTCTCTGCTGAAGTAGAGTGCCGTGTCAGGGGCTATGTCGGCACGGGGCGCTAGCGGCGCTTCTTTGATGGGCATAAATACATCAACCGCTTTAAGCAAATTAAAGCTGTCGTGCGAAGAACGCAACGCGGCGTTCCCTATATCGTGGTTCTCAACCCAACGGCGTGAGACATGTTCCCAATATTCTACGCCGTCCGTTTCCCGCTTGATGAACGAGTGCTCAAGGTCCGTGATGCACAGTACTTTATTCAAGCCGCCCGCAATTGTCGTCGCTTTTGATTTTGAATACGCAGGCATTGTTCGTGTAAAAAGAACCTGGACATCACTCGCCGCATAATAGTGTTTTACCAAACCGTCCATGACCGACATGGCATTAAGCGGGGAACCCGGCAGAGAATAGAAACGCGTCAGTTCAATGCCTTTGTTGGGATGGAACCCGTGAGCGAGGAGCGCCGCTCGTTTATAGGGGCGAGAAAAAACGCTTGATTCGGTCGTCTCAATAGCCCAGGGATAACGGTCACCCTTGAAGAAGAACGCAAATGTATCCCCGTGCGAGCGCTGCTGGTGTATGTAATGTAGCGTATCGGTGAACAAGGCGATATTTTTTTGGTCCGTAATTTTTTTGAATTCAATTTCAAAATGTCTTCCGTCGCCGACAGCGCATATCGTTTCATTTTCCCATTTTAATTTCAACCGATAGTCAGAGTTTAAATCGGGATAGAACTTTTTTAAACCGCGGAAAAGGTAATTGAGTTCTTCCGTCGTCGCGGATTTTTTAAGTCGGTTTTTTATATTAACCGCTTGCTGGGCGACAACGTCTTCCAGTATTTTTTTCGTGATTGAGCCGGCTTTAAAAGTAGTCAAATAGAAAAGTGTCTGGTGCTCAAGGTCTTGCGGGTCAAAGGGGATTTCCGATTCGGCGAGCGCCCGTTCCACCAGCGGTGTTATCTCTTTTCGCAAGCTTCCGATGAGCACATGGGAGTTCCAGCTTTCCGTGAGAGAAAAATCAACGATTCTCAAGCGTAAACCTTGCTGGATATTTTTTAGATTTTTTTCTTCTTCGGCGGTCATAAAAAATATATTTTTAAAAAAAAGAGTGGGGCAACTCTTGAACATCACCCCACTTCTTGAACCAGCGCTCTGAGCGCCCTGTACGACTCACGCATAGTGGTGTCGTGAAGCGAACGCAATGGAATAGAGAGTTCATCTGCGACATACCGCGCTCGCCTTTTCGTCAACGATTGTTCAACGATTATGGCGTTCATGTCTAAAGATCTTTTTCTCGTTGCGTCTCGTTTCCTTCGTTCCAACAATTTGTGTGGCGTCACGGTAAGAAGAAGGATTCCGCATGTTTTTTCTGCTTTGTACGTGGCAACAAAATCCGTGTCGCCCCACTCAAGGTGGTCTCCGATGACCGCAAGTCCCTGTGTCAGTACAAGATCAGCGTTCCAATGCTTGTCTGCCTCATCTCCATATCGGGCAAGGTATTCGCCATAACTTAGGGCACTACAGTCGGGGTTTTTTCTGATAAAAAGCGCCAACAAAGTAGTTTTTCCGACTCCAGAAATCCCCACTACTTTGAGTGTTTTCATCGGTGTACCTCCCTGTACAGATGTACACAAACCAAGAGACTGCGAGAAACATACTCCAAATAGTATAATACAATGGCTATTCTGTTTTAGCAAGTACCGCCTTTTTTGGGTATACTATTTATTATGCGCCGCAAAGCCATCTCCTTAAAACAGCCGTGGGCGAATCTTGTCTGCTCTGGCAAAAAGACGATTGAGACGCGGAAGTGGAACACGAAGTACCGCGGCGACCTCGTCATTTGTTCGTCACAGCAGCCGAAAATAGAACCCTACGGAAAAGCGCTTTGCTTCGTTGAGGTGTACCATACCGAGCCGATGAAAAAAAAGCATGAGAAAAAGGCATGCATCAAAGTGTATCCGCGCGCGTGGGCGTGGCATCTCAAAAACACCCGTCTGCTCAAAAAACCAGTACCCATAAAGGGGCAGTTAAGTATTTACGAAATAGATTTACCCTATTAAAACGCCCGTCCGCTAAGAGGGGACGGGCGCCGAATCTAATGAGATGTCGCGGCAAAACGGTCCAGAGCATCGGCAACATACGCGACCTCTTCAGGCGTGAGATACCCAAGCACTCTGTTTGCGTCCTCGTCGACGGCAATTCGTCCGAAAAACCATTTTAGATACAAAATCATTTTTCGAAAAAATGACGCGCCGCGGTATGCGGAGATTTTAGAATAACTGCTTCCCTTGCGGTAAAAATTCCGGTAACCGAGTATCATTGCCGCCACATCAACCGCTTCCTCCGTATCTTTTAAGGGGTGTCGCAGTGAATCAAGGACGATGTGTGAGAGTTCGTGCGCCATGCAAACGACGACAGACTCAAACGGCGCATCACGGAGAAAGATTTTGCGCAGATAGATGGTAATTTGTTTTTTTTGAAATGCGGGAGTGCCGTAGAGGGGCGCGCTGTCAACAAGCCACCCCACGCTTTGTCTATGCCCCCCTTTTTTTACATAACCAATGCGCAGCGGCAACCCTTTGAGGCGCATTAAATCACGAATGTATCCCATCATTTTTGTGAAATCCCTTGCCTTGTGCAAGTCGTGTAATTCGTCTGGGGCAATTGGCGGCACGATGCCGCCGAAGGAAGAAACAAGTTGGTTGATGAAGGTATCAATCAGCGCGGCGCGTATTTTTTCTGCCATCTCTCGCACTTTTTTATGTGTATGAGCAGAACAGTCTCATGCTGTTATACACAGAGAACAGAAGTTTGACAAGAAGGTTTGTGCCGTTCCCGTATCATCCATCCCCGCCGCCAAAACGAAAACGAACTCCGCCGGCCCAAAGTCGGCGGAGTTTTTGTGGATGGTAATCTGTGTTATAGTAACCGATATGCACCCATACCAAGAAAAAACTTTTGGGCTCGGCGGATTGGAAGGATTTTCAGAAAAACAAATTTCTGAACACTTGAAACTGTACGCCGGCTATGTAAAAAATGTAAACAAACTTTCAAGCGATATCGTGCGGCTCGAGGGGGATGAAGCCAATACCGCAGCGGTCTCGGAACTCCGCCGTCGGTTTGGTTTTGAGTTTTGCGGTTTACGGCTCCATGAGCTTTATTTTGAGGTGTTGGGAACGTCAAAAGGGTTGGATGACGGAAACTTAAAAAATGCGCTTATGACGCAGTTTGTAAGTTTTGACGCATGGATGAATGATTTCAAAAAAACGGGCATGATGCGCGGTATCGGGTGGGCGCTCCTCGTGCAGGACCCGCAGTCGGGAAATCTTTTTAACGTGTGGGTTTCCGACCACGAGGTTGGGCATCTTGCGGGACTTCCGATTCTTCTCGCGATGGATGTATGGGAGCACGCATACGCGGTTGACTTTTTGCCCACGGGGAGGAAAGAATATATTGAGGCGTTCTTCAAGAATCTTAATTGGGGTATCATAG
>CAZYWN010000052.1:0-4219 GCA_964651525.1 uncultured Candidatus Saccharibacteria bacterium
TTCCTTGTCGCGCATAAGTCCTGTATTTATAGCACCTTTGATGAAGGCTCGCCAATTCCATCCCAAAACATTGGGGATAACGCACCGCAAGGCCTGGCCTTGCGGTGCGTATAGTGTGGATAAACGGGGGCAAGGACTGGCCTTGAGAATAAAGCCCCGCTCGCGCAAGACGCGGACGGGGCCTGATTTGGGAGAGGTTTTTGTTTTTGGTTGGAAAATTTACGCTACCGCTTCGGCGGGCAAAAAGGCGGTGGCGGGACCAAAGTCCTTGTCGGAGATACCATGAAATTCCATGCTGTCAAGATCGTTGCTGCCACCCCTGCGCGAGAAACGCGGCACATAACAGAGATCGCCATAGTTGTTGGAATATTCATCACCCGGGCAAATGATATCGAGCGGAACGGATTGACTGGAAAATCGTTCCGAATGCGTGAGAAGCATTGAGGTAACCGCGAAAGCACCGAGACCAAATTCGTTGGGCGCATATAATGAACGCACCCTGCGAGTTGACCGACCCCGATGCAGAAACCCAAACTGCGCCCAGAGGACTATGTAGTCGTTACCGGGGAGATGCGGACTGCCGATGCCCGGATAAATTAGGTGTTCGGCTTCCCATGTCCTGTGGGACTGTTGGAGACGCTTGAGATCAAATGCCCCCCGTGAAGTTTTCTTCCCATAGAGGAGCGTGCTGGCGAGAAGGGCACACATCTTTTCAGCCGCTTCGCCGTATTCCCTGGAAACATTCAGCCAGTTGGGAATGACAAACGGGCCCTCGGCGCCCTCCGGTCGCTCCGGCAGGTTTTTGGAATACGCGAGCGCTGAACTTGGGTCAAAGTTCGGGAAGTACTTTCCGAAAATGACCAATTGTTCGGCGATGCTCTTCACGGCGTATTCTGGAGGATATCCTCCATCCGACGGAACCTCTTCATTCGCGAAGAACGGGCATAGGGATGACACGGGCGCGTTTTCCGTTTTTCCCACCGTCAACGCCTTGCGGAGACGCCGCAACACTTCTTCCGGCCCATTGCCCGTGATGAGGGCTTGGATTTCTTCTCCGGAAAGGCGGTTCTTGATTGCCGGCCAGAGACGCGACTGCACGATGCCCGAAAACTCGGCGTATTGAGCCGAAGTAGGGGCGTTACCATGAGTTGCCATGGCGTTACCTCCTCATTCTTTGTACTGCTTAAAGAACAACCTGCCCTAAACCGTTTCAGAGCGAGCGATTAAGTAGAGCACGTTGTTTTATGAAAAGCAACCAAAGCCAAAGGACGGGCCTTCCGCTTGTTTATCCACACGCTGAAGCATGTGTATAAACTTCGGTAAGGCCCGTCCTTTGGCTTAACATCCTTGAGTTTAGCGCGAGAGGGCGTTTTTGGCGAGACGCAGATGTTCGGGCGTGTTGACGGCGACCGCCGTTTCCGGCGGGGCGTCTATTGTACCTATCTTTCTCCCCTCGCCGAGCGCAATCGGTATAAGGTCGCCGATATAATATTCCTTCTGCGCGTTGTTGTTTTTTATTTTCTTTACCGATTTCCAGAGCCAGTTAGCGTCAAAGCAGAAAAACCCCGGATTGAGGTCTTTTATTTTTTTCTGTTCTTCAGTGCAATCTGAATATTCCACGCTCCCGACGACTTCCCCTTTTTTGTTGCGGATAATTCTTCCAAAGAAATAAAATGGACTGCGCCAGTCTTGAAAATCGGGTGTCTGTACCGTCGCGAGCGTCATTACGGCATCTCCCGCGCGGTGCGTGTCTTCAAGTTTTTGTATCACCGTGGCAGAGATAAACGGCATATCGCCGTAAAAGACCATCACCCGCGCGCCCTTTCCTTTAAGCAACGGGGCGCATTCCGCGACCGCGTGCCCCGTGCCATGCCGTTCTGTTTGTACGACATAGTTATACTGCGGGCCGAGCGTTTCTTTTACAAAATCCGCGCGATGCCCGACGACAAGCGTCGGAGTCGCGCATACGCCTGACGCGCGCACTCTTTCAAGTAAATGCCCGATAAGCGGCTTCCCGTCCAAAGGCACAAGCACTTTCGGCAAATCTCCTCCCATCCGTTTGCCTTGCCCCGCGGCAAGTATGATAATCTGCGTTGTCATACACGTATATGTTAAAACAAGAAACGGCGCGCGCAAGTTTCTCGTTTCAAAAAATCAGTAACATTTTCAAGGCCCGTCCTCCCGCTATCTGCCCACACAAAAGTGTGGACGGCTCGCGCGTGAGGACGGGCCTTTTAAACTCCGACCAACTCGTTCGCAATGTCGCTTCGGTGCGCGGGGCGCGCGTACCGGCGCATACCCATCAAAATGCCGAGTCCCGCGAATTCGGTCAGAAGATGAGAGCCGCCGTAACTTGCGAAGGGAAGCGGAATGCCGGTGACGGGGAGAACCCCGATGTTCATTCCTATGTTGATAGCAAAGTGGCTTATAAAAAAAATCGCGAGTCCCGCGCCGTAGAGTGTTTCAAAGTTTGATGCCCCGCGCATCGCCGCCGCAATGATTCGCCATATCACGAGCGCGAAAAGCGCAAAGATAATCAAAGCCCCGACGAAGCCCCACTCTTCCGCAAAAGCAGCGAAGATGAAGTCCGTCTCATATTCGGGAAGAAACTGCAGGCGGGATTGTGTCCCGAATCCAACTCCTCTTCCGAGAAGTTCTCCCGAACCGACTGCAATGACTGACTGACGCGCATTATATCCCGCTCCTTCAATGTCCGTCAACGGGTGCACAAAAGTGAGAATGCGCTGTTTCTGGTAGTCCTGCAGGAGCGGTGTTGCCGTCCCCAATAAATGGTGCAGGGGCGCGAACCACAACCCCGCAAAGACGATTATGCCGGCAAAAAACACCAGCGCCAAATGTTTTTTTGAGACACCGGAAACCATAATCATACCGAGCCAAATAAAAAAAATAACGATAGCGGAACCGAAATCTGGCTGAAGAAATACGAGTACAAACGGCACTAATGCGTAAAAACCGGAAACAAGAATATGGCGTATATGCGCAATCTCTATATGTCTTCTGGAAAAATATTTTGCAAGGACAAGAATAACAAGTATTTTCGCCGGATCGGACGGCTGAAAAGAAAAAGACCCGAGCCGAAACCAACTTTGCGCGCCTTTTGCGATGTAGCCGGCGATAAAAAGAACGAGCAGAAACGCAACGGACGCGACGAACAAGGTCATGAGGACATCCGTGCGTTTCAGAAACCGCCAATCAACCGTGCTGAACAGAAAAAAAATAGAGACGGACACTGCGACCCAGAGGAGCTGCCGCGAAAAAAAATAATTATCGGCGCTGACAAAAGAGTCCATCGTCAAAAGGCCCGCACCGACCAAGGGGATGAGGGCAAAAAAAAGAATCCAATCGATGGAGGTTTTCTGAAAAAAAACGATGGTTCTCTGCATAATCTCATTTAAGATTTATGATTTCGGATATAAGATTTGAAAAAGTTATAACAAAAAGTAAAGGGAACCCATCGCCCCTAAATCTTAAATCATATATCTTAAATCCTAAATTATTCAAACATATCCCAATGCGGGAATACTTCCATGCGCGCCGGCGCGTCACCGAGGATAGGAGAAAGAAGAAGGGTCACCTTTCGCGTCTCTCCCGCGTCAAGCCGGCTGACGACCGTCTTTGACGCATCCGTTACGTTTTCGTCCGCGTCAAAAAGCAGCGCCACCACTTCAATATCACCGAAGTCGGAGGTTGACTGGTTTACAAGAACCGTCACGACTCGCGGGAGACCGCCGTCACGCGATGCTTCAAAACGGGTCTCGCGGACGATGATACTCTTTTCGCGCAACGGCACGGCGGTCTCCCAAAGAGGCTCTTCTTTCGCCTCAAAAAAGGTCCGTTGAGGCGCGCGAGAACCCGCCTCCGCCTTTATACCGTTTTCATACACAACAAAATGTTCCCCTGGGTTCAAAAAAGTGATTCCCTCGCGGGTGCCGACCAAAATATTTTTTGCGTCATAGAGATTGAACGTATACGCGAATTTTTTAACACCCGCGCTAAAATTGGGGTTCTCAAGAAAGGCCGCCGCATCATAGAACCCCTCGCGGGCGGGAAAAGAGCGCGCCCAATGCACAATGACATCGCTCACCTCAAACGGGCACAGCCGCGCGCAGGAGCCGCCACAGTCAACACCAAGTTCGCCATTGTTTTGTTTTCCGTCGGAACAGGTGCCGGGGCGGGAAAAAATAAAAAAGAGTCCTGC
>CAZYWN010000053.1:0-4013 GCA_964651525.1 uncultured Candidatus Saccharibacteria bacterium
AACACGCGCGGCGCGTTCATTGACGACAAAACGCTTCAGGTCGGCGCGGAAACCATTTCTGCCGACCGCATCCTCATCGCCGCCGGCACGCGTCCGTCCGTGCCGCCGATAGAGGGCTTGGAGGAGGCGGGATACCTTACCTCCACCGAGGCGTTGCGGCTCGCGACCCAGCCGAAGTCAATGATTGTCATGGGCGGCGGCTATATTGCAACCGAGCTCGGGCATTTCTTCGGCGCGCTAGGGACGAAGGTCACGATTGTGGAAATGGGGGATGTTCTCGTTAACCGCGAAGACAGGGAAGTGGCGGATACATTCACAAAACTCTTTTCAGAAAAACACACGGTCCTTCTCGGGCATAAGGTGGTGAAAGTTGCCGATGCGGGAGCCGTAAAAAAGGTGACCATAGAAGACAAAGAAGGAAACAGAAAAGAGATAGAAGCTGAAGCGCTTTTGGTTACCGTCGGCAGGAGGCCGAACACAGACCTGCTCGCAATTGAGAACACAGGCGTAAAGGTTAACGAAAAAGGATACATAGAAACGAACGAATATATGGAAACGAATGTGAGCGGGGTGTGGGCGTTGGGCGACATCGTGGGGAAAGCGCCGTTTAAGCATGGCGCGAACTACGAGGCGCGCATCGTTGCCGCGAACATACGCGAAGGCGAGAAAAGAGCGTCCGCCGATTATTCGTTAATGCCGCACGCTATTTTCTCCTCTCCGCAGATTGCGGGCGTCGGTCTTACGGAAGAAGAAGCGAAAGAAAAAGGCGTGCGCTATGAAGTACGCCGCCGCGAGTACAAAAAAACCGGCTTTGGCAAAGCGCTCGGCGAGGAGCACGGCTTCATCAAATACCTTATTGACCTCGATGCCGACAGAATACTCGGCTGTCACATCATAGGTCCCCACGCCTCTATATTAATTCATGAAGTTGTTGTTGCGATGAGCGCCGCAGGAGGGAAGGCGAGCGCCATCCGTGATGCCATCTACATCCATCCGGCGCTTTCAGAGCTTGTGCAGTGGGCGCTATAAGCTGGTGCGGGGTTCCGCGTAAAAAATAAACATGACACGCCACTGGGAAGAGTTGGAACATATGTTCAATGAGAAAAATATACCGGCTGATGACATACGGCTTGTCCGTTTGTTTTTCTCAGGTCTTCCTTTCACGAGACGCCAGCATCTGTTTGGCATTTTTTTGGGCTGGCCGGAAGAGGCGCCTTTTTTTGTTAAACTATTGAGAAAAAAGAAAGCGGCGGTCTCCTCAAAAAACGATGAACTCCTCAAGGAGGTTTTAAAAACTGAAAAAAAATATCTGGATAATCTGTCCGAAAAATTATGATGAGTCATCAACCGCTCGCGTGCGTCACAAAAACTCCATGAGAGAAGGATTCACGCATTCCGCGTTTGCGCAAGAAGAGAAAGAGGGGAAAAAAGAGCCGTCGGCTGTTGTTGAAGGCGGCACTCGGTTTTTTGAACACGAGGAGGAAGGGTTTCTAAAAGATGCGGTTAAAAAGATTGAACGCCGCGGGTGGAAGAAACTGGGCGGCAATACGGCGCGCCTTCTTGCCGCCGCCGCTGTTTTTATGAGTGCGTCCTCGGCGTTTGTGAAAGAGGTTTCAGCTGAAGAAATAGCGGAGGAATTCGCCGAGCACAAGAAGCCGTACGCCTCCCTTGAGGTTCCTAGAGAGGAATCTTTTGATGTGGGGAAAATTATAGAAAGATTGGAGATTTCTGTCTCCGGAGAGCAGAAAGAAATTGACACCTATGCGCCGAATGCAACCGACGAGCCATATTGGTCAACACAGCAGATGAGAGTAGGGTTACGGCAAGCATCGTATGATGCCGACAAGATTGATTTCTTTATTAATAAAGCGCTGTCCGATACGCACGCACATTCAGAATTTTATCACGAGGCAATAACCGCGGAAGAATACAAAGGGGTGTACCTGTCTTTTGAGCGTTTTGTCTCCGACGCTCTAACTATTGATGGTTTTTTTGCGTCGCTGGGGGCTTCTTCTCGCGAAATGAACAATGATCAGAAATTACTTTTCCTTCAGCTCCTAGGAAACGCGCTTGCCCGGTCTTACAATTACGATATGGCGAACGCGAAGCAGACGGTGAAAATGGGTGGAGACGTTATGCTTGCCGCGCTTAGGGCGGCAGTGCAGGGAACGGAAATTCCGCCAACCGGCATATGCGGAAACATTCATGTCTTTCTGGTTAAGAGTGCGGAGGCGCTCGGGATTGAAGCATGGCTTCAGGAGGGGATGATGCAGAAGGAGGGTCATATTTGGGCTGGAGCCGTCAGGGAATCGGATGACGGGAAAGAAATCGTCTTTTTTAACTACGGCACGATTATTCCAACGGGGACATTGAACTACGGGGAAGCAATCGGCATTGCGGAACGCTACTTTGGGAGAGTTGATTTATTCGGGTCCTCTGTCGGGAACACCGAAGAAGTACTGTTCCCCGTTCTAAGCGCCGCGCACAAAAAAATGAAAGAGGCGGCAGGCGTGAAAGATATCGGAGAGAGAATGGAAGGGTTGTTGGACGCGGACACTCTAGAGGGGAAAGAGAAGACCCTTGAAATTAAAGTGAGTCCTGGCACCAAGGAAATTGCGTTCTCCGGCGATACCCTTGGAGTAGCTGTTTTTAATTTTGAAGACAAGGAGAATCCATATCAATCTTTGGAGGAACTGAATGCGCTCCGTGGTAGCGTGCGGCTCCATGGCGAACACGCGGGGCTTGAAGCCGGCACAACCATACTGCACGCATCGCTAAAAGATTTCTTTAAAAGGACGGCGGACGAGTATCGGCAGTTTGACGAAGTAGTATCCAATCTTGCCGTTGACTATATAAATAGCCACCGATTCGCGAAAGGAGATTTCGGTGAGTTCTCCATGCGTTACGGCGCGACTGTGCAAAGCGCCGTTGGTTATCTTCTGGAGCAGAAAACCTATCGGACTAAAAACGAGATTGCTGCCGGTGCGCAGATTGCGTACGCGAACCCGGAAAATACGGGGAAGTTTTATGTCGGGTGGGCAGGCGCGGCGCAGGCGCAGTTGTCTGATTTTGAGCGGCAGGAGACCGTCATGAAAGAAATTTCGCGAACCCTTACACTCGGCGCGGAACTAACGGTACACGAAGCAAACATTGTAAACCTTGAAGCCGCGCAGAGCGTGCGGCAATGGGGAGAGCGGACGCAGATTAAGGGCGACGTTGCGGGTGAAAAATTTTCTGGGAGAATTGAGTACGAAAAAGATACGTCGCGCTATGGGCGATTTTATCCCGACAAGGAGAAGATTGGCACCGGTGTGACCTACAAAGGAGGCCCGAAGTGGGAGATTGATATCTTCGGAACGAAAACGACAGAACGCTATGCCGACGCTGACCCCAAGGAAAGCGCCGGGGCGGAAATCAAATTGAAAATATTTTTGTGGTGATGAAGGCGTACTCTAGGCGGTGCTGCCATTTTCTTCGGCGATGTTCTCGTCTTGAGGAGGCAGGAGAACTCCCACGGCGATTGCCGTCGTCCAAAGACCGTTTTTGTTTCCTTCCGCCGATTGGCAGATATTGCTTGTTTTGAAAATATGGCCGCTCGCTTTGTATACTTGGCGACGTTCGTCCCACGCTTGGTTCGGGTCAAAGGGTATGCCGAGCGTAGATGCAAGCATCGTTGCCGCGAGGTCTTCCGCGTATTCGCCGGACACCCGCGCGGTTTCGCCAAAGGCATGGTGTTCCGAAAGATATCCATAGTGGCTTAGGTCGCGTGGCCGCGCAACCCCTATTGCCGCCGACACAAGGCGGTTTGGTTCGTTTGTTTCGCTTCGCGCCATCACGCAGAAAGTTATCCCGCCGGCTTTCAAAAAGCGCGCGCCTTCTTTGCGGCTGATTGTCTTGCACAGCGGAGGATAGATGCTTGAAACATACACGAGGTTGCATTTTTCTATTCCCGCATCGCGGAGCGCGAGCTCAAATGCCGCAAGCTTGTCCTTGTGTACGCCGACGCCTTTGGT
>CAZYWN010000054.1:0-3975 GCA_964651525.1 uncultured Candidatus Saccharibacteria bacterium
TTGTTCAGTATGTTTCTGAAATCCAGAACGTGGATATAGGAAAAGAACGATTGTCGGAAGTAGAAGAGCTTCGCAACGTGATGCGGGGTGATATTTCTCCGCACGCTCCCGAAGAATATACCGAGGAAATCCTCAAAAATGTCCCCGAACGCGTGGGGAATTATGTGAAGGTGAGGAAGATTTTATAATTTAAGATTTAAGATATACGATTTAAGATTTAAGAAATAAAAAATGTTTCTTGATTTGAAAGGTCTTACCATCTCCAAAGCCCACGAACACCTGAAAAACGGAGATTTTTCGGCGCGCGAGCTTACCGAGAGCTACCTTGAAAATATCAGAGGAAAAAACCAGGATTTGAACGCGTATTTGGAAGTATTCAATGACGCGGTTTCGCAGGCGGAACGCGCCGACGAGGCGATTGCGAAGGGGAATGTGAGCGTACTCACCGGAATCCCTCTCGCTATAAAAGACAATATCTTAATTAACGGTCGCAGAGCGTCATGCGCGTCTCGTATCTTGGAAGGATATCGCGCGATCTATGACGCGGAGGTGATAGAAAAATTGAAACAGGAGAATGCGGTGTTTCTCGGAAGAACGAATATGGACGAGTTCGCGATGGGAAGTTCCACGGAACACTCGGCGTTCGGGCCGACGAAAAATCCGCACGATACCTCGCGCATTCCGGGCGGCTCTTCCGGCGGCTCTGCCGCCGCGGTCGCGGCGGGTATGGCGTTGGGAGCGCTTGGTTCTGATACCGGCGGGTCCGTGCGCCAGCCGGCGGGGCATTGCGGCATCGTCGGGATGAAGCCCACCTATGGCGCCGTATCGCGGCGAGGACTCGTCGCGCTCGCCTCTTCTTTAGACCAAGTGAGTCCGTTTGGGAAGACGGTTGCCGACACGGAAATTCTCTACAATGCTGTAGAGGGGCATGACGCGCTTGATAGCACGTCCACGCCGCTCATGATGCGCGAGAAAAAAGCGCGGACGGCGCACGAGAAGCGCATCGGCATCCCCTATCATCTTTTTGAAAAAGGAGGCGTTGATCAAGACGTCCGCGCCCTTTTTGACCAGTCAGTTGCGCTTTTGACGGAGGGGGGATACACGATAGAAGAAATTACGCTTCCCAACCTTGCTCATTCATTAAGCGTCTACTATATCATCATGCCCGCCGAAGCATCGGCGAACCTTGCGCGGTTTGACGGTGTGCGCTACGGTCTCCGGAAAGACGGAGGAAGCGTACAGGGGGATTACGAAAAAACGCGCGGCGAAGGATTCGGCGCGGAGACGCGGATGCGTATTCTCTTGGGAACCTACGTGCTTTCTTCGGGCTATCACGATGCATATTACCGTCGGGCGCTTGCCCTCCGCGCGGTAATCAGAAAAGAAGTGGAGCGGGTATTTGAAGAAGTTGACTTCGTTGCTCTTCCGACGTCGCCAACTCCGGCGTTTAAACTTGGCGAGCGCACGGAGGACCCGCTTTCAATGTATCTTTCGGATGTTTTTACGGTGCCGGCGAATATCACGGGCGTCCCCGCGCTCTCGCTCCCCATGGGTACTGTT
Organism: uncultured Candidatus Saccharibacteria bacterium; assembly: GCA_964651525.1. GTDB lineage: Bacteria > Patescibacteriota > Minisyncoccia > Phycocordibacterales > UBA2135 > CAZYWN01. Next base: position 1,561 of record CAZYWN010000054.1, read on the forward strand.
TCGCGCGAGGGCAAAAACCTCCCTGTCGGATTTCAATTTATGGCGCCACATTTCTCGGAAAAAATGCTCTTTCAGGCAGGGAAAGATTTGGAAAGAATACAACACGAATATACGAATAAAAGCGAATAACGCGAATTAACGTAAATATATGCTAATAACCTTATTGCAATTACCATCCGTATTGGAAAAACCGATTTTTGAACCGCGGTATTTGAACATGGAGTATCTCTTTAACCAGATACTCCGGATAGCGGACGCATGGATTAGGTTTTTCAGGGGGAGTGTTGCCGTTCCCGGCGTATCCGTAGAAGCGGACTGGCAGGCGCTCTCTATTATCGGTTGGGTGCTCATAGCCGTTCTTTTTCTTGGGATACTCTACATTTTGCATAAACTTTCCCTCTTGCGATACGAAGAACGAAAGAAATATTGGCAAGCGGAAATGGCGACGCTTGAAACGTTTGACCATACCGAGCATGATATCAAGTGGCAAAAGGTGGCGAATCTCCTCGGTATGTTGGGCGAATCCGACTGGCGGCTTGCGATTATGGAGGCGGACAATATTTTGGACACATTGCTCAAAAAGATGGGATACGACGGCGACACCGTCGGTGAGAAATTAAAAAAAGTGGAACCAAGCGATTTCCTTACACTGCCGCAAGCGTGGGAAGCGCACCGTGTCAGAAACCGCATCGCGCACGAGGGAGTTAACTTTCGCCTTTCGCACCGCGAAGCCCAGCGTATCATTGAGCTCTATAAAAAAGTATTTGAGGAGTTCCACTACATTTAGCCACTAGCCACTAGGGGATAGGGTTTAGGGAAAAAATAAAAACTTGCGCGTTTGTTTTTTGGGTGGTACATTTAGTATGTTACATCGCGGGGTGGAGAAGTAGTATCTCGGGAGGCTCATAACCTCCAGGCCTGGGTGCAATTCCCAGCCCCGCAACAAGTCCAGAATTGCACCAAAAAACACCTCAACTGCGAGGTGTTTTTTGGTGCAAGAAAAAGCTGCCGCATACGACTTGTGGCAGCTCGTCTACAGAGTTTTACTACACCGGCTTGGGAACTTTGTCCCAATCCAACCCGCAAATCATGCATGTGTCTTCGTAGTCAGGGTGTTGCGATTCTTTTTTCTTCGGATGACTGCAATCTGATTGCAGTCTCTTCAATCGTGCCTCATTCTCTGCGAGCACTTTTGTGTATGTTCCGCGCGAAGAAGAAATGTCTTTCCTCGCAACACTCAGCCCTATTGTCCTGCTCCAATGCGTGCTTGATGGCCAAAATTGTTTTTCGCAGTCAGAACAATATGTCCGGTCAGCATCGTTCACAATACTCGCTTGCGGATGGCGGCATTGTTCCTTCAGGGCTTCCAGGGATTGCCAGGATTCCCGAATAGCCCGCTGCGCTTTTTCTGCTTCATCCCCAATTAGATAAAGGTCGTCCATCGGTGTCTCTCCTCATATGTGTATTTCCCATTGGTGTCTGGGGTTATTATATCATGCTGATTTTACATTTGCAACAAGCGTTTTGTTCTTCTCCACTGACCCAAAAATCTCTTTTTAGGTTGCTGACTATCGGGTGCCAATCCCGTCCTATCTCTGCAATAAAAAAACAGAACCCCGCTTTTTCATCGGCAGATACTTTATATACGGACGACCGTCCGTATATAAAGTAAGAAGCATGGTTCGGAAAGAGCCCGAGCGTGCGCAGGGCGAGTGCGATAGCAAAGCGTCCCAGCCCCGCAACAAGGTACCATAAACCCCCCCACGGAGTGGGGGGGGTTATGGTATGCGCGCACGGCAGGGTGGGCTGGTCTCGTTCCCTGTTTTCTTGACATTGTCACGATAAAATGATTGACTGAATGGGGGTTGGCTGGGGCTATCGTGGTATCGTGCCAAGGTATGCACAACCAGCACAAGGTCCTTTGAAATCTCATAAAAAGGATGAAAAGCGATGATCATCATCAACCCGCAAGGGAGTGTGGTGGCATTTAATCTGCTTGAGTATCTGGTGGAAAACGAGCCAAGTCCAAAGCAAGAAATACGGAGCTTTTTGCGCGCGCGTTACGAAACCATCACCGGAGAAAAAGTGAAAGTCGCCGAAAACGAAGATGAAGCGGATGAAGTTGAGGGCGACGATTCTGATCTCCGGGAGACGCTGCTTGAAGCCGTCTACGGCCATTTTTCCGTGGACGAAAATGGCAACATTTTGCTCATTTCCAACGACGGGGCAGATTTGTTGCTCACCGAAGCTGACGCTCGGGAATTGCTCCCGGCGATGAGAGCGAGGTTGAAGGACCGCGCGGACAAACTCACCCAGTTGTTGGGGTAGCCCATCATAACCCACACTCAGGAGAAGAAAGCCATGTCAAATGAACAAATGGGAGGGAACCGCGATCGCGATTTGGTTCTGTCTCCC
>CAZYWN010000055.1:0-3881 GCA_964651525.1 uncultured Candidatus Saccharibacteria bacterium
TGTGGTTCACGGGAATAATCGGCACATCCCACACAAGCGCGAGCGCTTTCGCGAAATTGACCCCCACCCAGAGCGCAGGCTCAAGCCCAGGGCCATAAGTGACGGCAATAGCATCAATCGGCGGTTTTTTGATGGTGGGAATAAATTCTAAAAACTGGGAAAGGAGTTCGGGCTCGCGGGCAAAAATAGTATCTAGTATCTGGTAGACAGTATCTGGTATTTTTTGGGTTTTGGAATTTAGGGTTTGTTTGGGCTTTGGGCTTTGGGCTTTGGGATTTTCAGCCCCTGATTTTTTGAGGGCTTGTATAAGCACGGGCACAAGATTTCGGCTGTGTTCTCTTTTCGCAAGCGAAGGAAACACCCCGCCATATTCGGCATGCAGTGCGACTTGGGACAGGACTATGTTTGAGAGCACATTAAACCGGGCCCCATCTTTACGAGGGTCTCCGCTACACTCAAGTATCGCTATCGCTGTCTCATCGCAAGAAGTTTCTATAGCCAAAATTCTCATATGATATGAAAAACATTATACATTAAAATATAGAAAAAGTAAAAATACCGCCCAACAGTTGTCGGACGGTATCAGTTTTCTTGATAGGAGAAAATTATGAAAAGAGCATTGGATTTTCCTTGAGGAGAACGTCGCTCAAATGACGGGCTAGTTCTTCTTTTCCCTTATCGCTTAGTTGGCGCACATGCGAGAGTCCGCGCGCTTCAAGAAATTTTTTTGTCTCGGGAAAGGAAGAGTTAAGGTCCTCAAGATTTTCTTTGAGCTGCCTGAGGGGCGCGTGTAACTCAGCCAGCAGTTGAGCAGTACGCACGCGCCGTTCTTGTTCTTGCGGGGTCATCTGTTCGGTAGGCATTTTTTGCTCCCGTCTATTGGTTTTTACGAAACGGAAAAATTTTCTTAAGTTATTATACCATATGTTTTCTTTTTATCAAGGATACTCATTTTTTCCTAAAATCAGCCCGGAGGGAGAGTATGCCCAACGCCAAAAAGAGCGCTGCCTCAAGCCAGTTCTGTTTCTGGAGCGCCTCAATCAAGGCGATGCCAAAAAAAATGATGAATACCGCGAGGTTGGTGAACGGGGGAGTTTCCATATGTATAATTTTGAAAAACGGAGGGGGAGGGATTCGAACCCTCGAGAGGATTTCTCCCCAACAGGTTTTCGAGACCTGCGCCTTAAACCGCTCAGCCACCCCTCCAAATTTTCGCTCCGCTCAAATTTTAAGTAGTTAGTACTTGGTAGTCGCCTCATCGGCGACCCGCCGTAGAGGCGGGTTAGCAATTAGGACAATGAGTCGCTTCGCGACAAAGCGAAAATTTCCCCAACTACTAAATACTCACACTTCCGGTAAGGTAAAACCTAGAAACTGGATAAATAATACCACAATTTTTCTTTTCTTTCAAAGTGTGTTATGATTTCAACGGCTCAACGCGTTGAGCCGTTGAAGGCATTTTTCAAATCTGCAATCTGAAACTTGCAATTTGAAATTGACTGGCCCTATCGTCTAACGGCTAGGACAGCTCCCTTTCACGGAGCAAATCCGGGTTCGATTCCCGGTGGGGTCAAAAAGTTTTTAGAAAAAACAAACTGCTTTGTTTTTTCTGACTTTTTGAAAGCGCAGGCGTATTTTTGTTCCCGCCGCAGGCGGGAGGCAAAAATGCCGAGCTGGGGTCGCGGAAATTTTGCGTCAGCAAAATTATCTGTGACCAGATAGATTAAGGATACGAAGTATCCAACTTACTTTGGGACTAGCAGATTAGTAACTTGCCGCGCCCGTCCGTAGATTTAGCGGAGGAGGGTGACCATGCCGATGAGGGCGCGGAACGCACATTGTTCTTAAAAAGAGATAGCGAAGCCCCGCAACTGCGAGTTGTTTGATATACAATTACTTGACCCAAAGTTTATCTTTAGGTAAACTTGTTCTATATGAAAACAAAAGAAACAATCATTGGGCTTAAAGAGCTCCGAGAAAATACAGAGGAGTATATTTCCCAAGTAGATAAAGGGCGTTCTTTTACTATTGTGAGGCGTTCAAAGCCGGTTTTTCGCATTACCCCGGTTGATGTCTGGGGGGACGAAGGGGAATGGGAAACAGTTGCCGACTTTAGAGATATTACCCCGCACGGCGTATCGCTTGATGACATAACACGCGCTCTTAAGTATCTGCATGAACAAGACAGAAAAATTTCTTAGGCGTTTGAGTCAGAAAGAACGCTTCATAGTTGAAGAGATTATTGAAAAAGTGGGGAAAGGAAATACGAGCGAGCTTGATATGAAAAAACTCAAGGGGCAAAGCGGACTTTTTCGTGTGCGGCATGGCGCTATTCGTGTTATCTTTCAAAAAACGGAGGGTGCGCTTGTCGTTATTTCTATAGACCGCAGGCGAGAAGATACGTATAAGTTTTAGATTATTTTCTCAATTAGTTTTTACCGCTACCCTCAACTCCCGCATACTCCCCGCAACCGCCGTCCGTGCGCCCAAAAGTTCGGCTTGTACTGAGCTTGCCGAAGTGAAAGCCGCGCACTCCCTGACTACTTATCCACACTTGTTGGTGTTGCCAGTTAAAACAAAGGGTGGGGGGGGGGGTATAATAAATGTAAAGGAGCTCAGACAAAAAAATACGCTATTGTGGCTCTACGGCCCACATACATTCACCCCGCAAAAGGGTGAACGGATGTGGGTTGTTTTTAATTTTTTTGACACGACAGATACGTACGCCATAACGCGAGAAAAAACGTCAAAATGAAAGATAAATATTTTTCTGGTAATACCGAAGGAATAGGCACGTGCCCTTATTGCCGAGGCGTTATTTTCCGTGACTTGAAACGTACGCCTCACAGCAATACATCTTTTTGCATGCGCTGTCCTCATTGTCAGAAAAACATACAAGTGCAACTTGATAACAACAGCGGAGTGGTGATTGAAAAAATGGACAAAGAATGCTGAAAGATCGCGAAAGATTATAGAAAACAGGCCGCTCTATTTATTTTTTGCGGACGAGGAAATGATTTTTTTAACTTTTTGGAAACGGCTTAAGATAACGGCGAAATTCATCATTGTCACGGTGCTTATCATTGCCGCCGTTACTTTTGTCAACGTACTTTTTGCGCGGTTTATTATTGAGAGAGCAATTCTTGAAAGCACAAAAACTGAAACGGCCGCCCTAATTCAGAGGATGGTCGGGTTTCATCTTTTGGCGGATGATTTTTTGCGCGGAGCGACGCCTGAAGCATACAAAAAGTTTTCGGATTTTTCCGACGCAATCCGCACGCCCGGCATTGTGCGGATAAAAGTATGGGATAAAAACGCGCGCGTTCTTTTTTCGGAAGACCAATCAATCATCGGAAAACAATTCCCAGATAACGCAGAATTGTTGGAATCCTTCTCCGGCAAGGTGGAAGCAGAGATTCAAACGCCACAAAAAGCAGAAAACATTTCAGAAGAGGGGTATCGTCAGCTGATTGAAATCTATGTGCCGGTTTCGTTTGAGGGGCAAAGTGAACCGGCGGGAGTGGTTGAAACCTATTACTCTCTGGATGCCGTCAACGCGCTTGTCGCGAAACTATGGTGGGCGCTCTTCATCGCGAGCTGTCTTGCCGCCCTTATTTTTGTTTTCACTTTCTGGAAATTGTTCCAGCGCCTGATTCAAGAACCGCTTGAGAAGACGCGGAAGTTCGCCCTTGAGTATATGGAAGATGAGGGTATGGGAAAAACGGGAGTGCTCTTGGAGATTGAATCTCATGATGAAATAGGCGAGGTAAATAGGGCGATTAACCAGATGCTTAGCCAGTTGCGGAGTTTTCACGGGGAACTTGAAAAAAAGGTAAAGGAAAGAACAACAAACCTTTCTCAAAAAATTAAAGAGCTCCGGA
>CAZYWN010000056.1:0-3872 GCA_964651525.1 uncultured Candidatus Saccharibacteria bacterium
AATTCTGTCATTCGAATTTGACTCAAAATTCAAAATTAAGAATTCAAATTTTTTAATGTTGGCCACTGTTCCACCATAAGCATCTCCTGTGTCTTATATTGTTCCGGTATCATGCTCCAGATTTCTTCCGTGATGAACGGCATAAACGGGTGAAGGAGTTTTATGCAGTTCGTCCAGATGTAAAGAATCTCTGCGGCGCGCGCCTGTTTCGCTTCTTCGTCAGCACTGGAAAGAATCGGTTTGCTCTCTTCTATTATTTTATCAGCAAATTCGTGCCAGATATAGGCATAGAGGTTTTCCGCAGCAAGATGGAGGCGGTATTCTTCTATATCCGCGGTGATTTCCTGCGCGATTTTTTGAAACTGCGCGACAAGGGGACTTTCTGTGGGGAGTTCGTCATCTGACGAAGAAAGACTCTCCGTATTCGTAAGAATAAATCGCGTAACATTCCAGATTTTGTTCGCGAAGTGTTTATATGCTTTTATTTTTTCCTCGCCTAAATTAGAATCATTCCCCGCTCCGGTGCCGACGACGAGTGCCATGCGCACCGCGTCCGCGCCGAATTTTTCAATCATATCCACGGGGTCAATAATGTTCCCGAGCGACTTGCTCATTTTTTTCCCGTCTTTGTCGCGCACGAGCCCGTGGAGATAGACGGTCTTGAATGGAATGTCGCCCAGAAGCGCTCCGCTCATGAGAATCATCCGTGCGACCCAAAAGAAAAGAATGTCGTAGCCGGTTTCAAGAAGCGAAGTCGGGTGATATGTTTTTAAGTCCGAAGTTTCGTTAGGCCAGCCGAGTGTGGAAAAAGTCCACAATCCTGACGAAAACCATGTATCAAGGGTGTCGGGGTCTTGTTGCCAATCACCACCGAGGTCTTGAGCATAAGAAGGGCTGTCATGCGGGTCTGAACCAACATATATCTGCTCACCTTTGTGCCACACCGGTACGCGATGGCCATACCAAATCTGGCGCGAAATGCACCAATCGCGGAGATTGTCTATCCAATGGTAATAGCTTTTCTCAAACCGTTCGGGAATGATTTTAATCTGTCCGCTTTCCACCGCCGCGCGCATCAGTTGTTTGAGTGTTACCTCCCGTCCGCTTTGGATGCCGGATAATTTTGAATTTTGAATTTTGAATTTTGAATTTACGCTGACGAACCACTGTAATTTGGGGAGCGGCTCAACAATGCCGCCCGTGCGTTCGGATGTGGAAAGATTTTGCGGCGTTTCTTTTTCGTCTTCAAGAAGCCCGTTTTCACGAAGCCACGAAACGACAGTTTCTCGCGCTTCTTTTGTTTTCTGCCCCGCGACGAGGGGGCCTGCCTCGTCCGTCATCCGCGCATACTCGTTGATGACTTGTTTCAATGGGAGGTCATATTTCTGCGAAAGTTCAAAGTCGCTGACGGAGTGCGCGGGCGTCACCCCCAATGCGCCGGTGCCGTACTCTTTATCCACGCTTTCGTCCGCGATTATTTTTATATGCAGTTTCGTACCCGCGAAATCCGCGTCATATTCTTTGCCGATGTATTTTTTATAGCGCGGGTCGTCGGGGTGCACCGCGACTGCCGTATCGCCGACCTTCGTCTCGGGGCGGGTGGTGGAAATGGAAATCGGAAAATCTTTTGAATATTTAAACGTATAGAGTGTCGCCGTGCCTTCTTTGTATACAATCTCGTCGTCGGAAATTGTAGTTTGCCCCTTTGGGTCCCAGTTTATGACGCGATAGCCGCGATAGATAAGCCCCATGTCATACATCCGCTTGAACGCAGTGCGTACCGCAAGCGAGCGCGCCTCGTCTAATGTGTACGCTTCGCGCGACCAATCCAGAGACGCGCCAATGCGTTTAATCTGCGAGACGATGGTGTCGTGACTCTCTTGCGCGAATTTTTGTACGCGAGCGAGAAATTCATCCCGTCCGAGGTCGTGCCGTGTTTTCTTTTCTTTTTTGTAAAGTTCGGACTCAACTTTCGCTTGTGTCGCGATTGAGGCATGGTCGGTCCCCGGAATCCAGAGTGTTTTGTCTCCCTTCATCCGATGGTAGCGCACAAGAATATCCTCCACCGCGAGCATCATTGCGTGCCCCAAATGGAGCGTCCCCGTCACATTCGGCGGGGGAAGGACGATGGAGAACGGTTGTGCGTCAGGGGCAGTCGCGCCTTTTAGAACGCACACATCGGGGTTGAAGAGCCCGCTTTCTTCCCAGAGAGTGCTGATGCGCCCTTCTGCCTCCTTTGGGTCGTATGGTTTTAACAGTCTCTTGAGCATTGACATATTGGTCATAGTAACATATTATGCGTACCAGCAAAATACATGTTCGTTTCTCGCCAACCACAGGGAGCATACTCATGGCAGAGATGGTGGATGCAGTAGTCGTCTTTACTGAAGGATTGGGTATAAGCGAGAATGGCTTTTCTGCTGGTGGCGCCATTTTCCCTTTCAGGTTTATCCGGCGTGCACTCAGTTTTAACATTGTCGGCTGGCCCAATACTCTTCGGCTGTTGGATATAGTGGAAGTGAAAGAGGAAAATGAGGGCTTCGTTTCATTCTATTTCGGTGACGGCACAAAAACCGTGTGCCCAAAGTCAAAAATCAAGTTCTACCAAAAAGGATAGTAGTAATACGAGGGGGCGGCCCGGTAACGGCCGCCTTTTTATGTGCGTTGAGTTGAGAAGACACACATAATAAAAACCCCCTCAACGGATGAACAGTCCGGAGAGGGGGCTAGAAAGCCTGCAAGAGGCGGGGCGAATAAAGGAGCAGTCGCGGGCAGAGAAAACTCCGGCGACGACAGCGTATTTCCGCCCAAGCGCTTGGGCGGACGCTGTCACCGGATGTCGCCAGAGGTTCCACAGAAACTCATGCTCCGTGGAACAGGTAACAGGCCGATTCCGGGCAGAAGGCCCGACAAAACGGCCGCGCGCCCGCAGGCTCCCACAATGTCCAGCCGCTTGCAGTATTTCTATTATAGCAAATGGGCAGATTTTGTCAAGGCGCTTTGCAAAAATCCTTGTAAAACAAGGGTTTTACGCTAAACGAAGCGTACCTTCAGCGCGGATGGTTTCGGGGGGATATTTTTTCGGCGCAAGCGTGTGCCGCAGGTACGCCGCAACGCCAATCATGACCGCATTGTCGCCGGTAAGCTCGCGTGGGGCGGCAAAAAAAGTTACGTCGTCAAGTTCTGTGGAAATTTTTTCTTCTAGTGCTTCCTTGAGGCGTGAGTTTGCGGAGACCCCGCCGCCCAAAAGTATGGCGCGCGCGCCATACTTTTGGGCGGCCTTAATTGTTTTCGTGACAAGCACTTCCGTAACTGCTTCCTGAAATTCATACGCGAATTCTTGAACTATATCGGGAGTCAATTCAGGAATTTTTTTGAGTTGATAGAGCACCGCGGTCTTAAGTCCGGAAAACGAGAAGTCAAAATTATCCGAATCAATCATTGGTCGCGGTAATCGGAGTTTAGAATTTAGAATTTGGAATTTAGAATTTGTTTGGGCTTTGGATTTTGCGATTTGGGATTTCCATTGTGCCGCTCCTGCGGCAATAGCGGGACCTCCCGGATAGCCGAGTCCCAGCATCCGCGCCACTTTATCAAACGCTTCGCCCGCCGCGTCATCACGGGTCTCGCCCACAATCTCATACTGGAGCCAATCTTTTGAAAGCACGAGCTCGGTATGCCCGCCCGATACTAGGAGCGCGAGTATCGGAAAATTTGAATTTAGAATTTTGAATTTTGAATTTTGAATTTTATTAGAAATTAGAAATTTGGAATTAGAAATTCTCGTTTCCGCCTGTAGTAATGCGGAAACGAGGTGGCCTTCCATGTGGTTCACGGGAATAATCGGCACATCCCACACAAGCGCGAGCGCT
>CAZYWN010000057.1:0-3868 GCA_964651525.1 uncultured Candidatus Saccharibacteria bacterium
CTCAGCGCCTTGTCAGAAAATTGTGCGATGCCTGCAAGAAACAGGAAAAAAGCACGGATGAGGAGCGCGCTCTTTTTGAGTCACTGGTTGCGACGCTCCCGGAACGATACAAGAAAGAGGTCGCGGGCGCTGACTTTTCCCTCACCTGGCGCACGGGAGGAGAAGGGTGCGCGAAGTGCGCCACGGTTGGCTATAAAGGAAGAGTCGGGGTTTTTGAAGCAATCATTATGAACGCGGAGATAGAGAACCTGATTAAAGGGAGCCCGAGCGCGCGCGAGATACGGGAAGCCGCAAACGCGCAGGGTCTTCTCACTTTGAAACAAGACGGGGTTCTCAAGGTATTGAAAGGCATCACCACGCTTGCGGAGCTAGAGAGAGTGGTGGGAGAATAAAAGAATTTAAGATTTAGGATATATGATGTAAGATTTATAAAATGAAAATTAAAATTCAAAATCTTAAATGATAAATTTTACATCTTAAATATTTAGAGTCCAAATTTCCGGGCAATCCTTTCCAATGTGCGTAAACACATCAAAAGGGGAGATATTTCTTTAAGAAACATCCGAGTTCTCCCATCGCCTTTAAAGACCACATTCTTGGTGCTCTCTAAAAGTGATGGGAGACAAGAATGCCCTCAAGCTATACCAGGAAGTCACTCATAAAAATGACCTGATTGCCCGGAAATTTGGATTCTATTGTTAAGGTGATACGTTTCAAGGTGGTAAGGTAATAAGTTTTTTAACCTTCCAACCCTGTCACTTACCACCTTAAACCTTAGCTATATTTTAGCAACAAATGTATATTATGTCAAGTAGCCCTCCGAAAGAAAAGATGGGGAAAAGCGCGGACACGTTTCTTGACACAACGCTCCGCCCGTCCGTGTGGAATGACTATGTAGGGCAAAGCGCCGTTAAAGAAAACCTGAAAATACTCCTCGGCGCGGCGCGGGAACGGAAACAGCCGCCCGAACACGTCCTTTTCTACGGCCCGCCAGGCTTAGGGAAAACGACTCTCGCCTACCTGATTGCAAAAGAAATGGGAGCGAACATCCGCGTCACCTCCGGCTCGGCGGTTCAAAAAATCGGCGACCTTGCCTCAATCCTCACGAACCTCTCCCCCGGGGACGTTCTTTTTATAGACGAAATCCACCGCCTCGGCAAAGCGCTTGAAGAAGTGCTCTACCCTGCGATGGAGCAGGGAACGCTTGATATTATTCTCGGCAAGGGCCCCTCGGCGCGCACTATCCAGTTGGAGCTTCCATCGTTTACTTTAATCGCCGCAACAACGCGCGTGGCGCTCCTTTCCTCTCCCCTGCGGTCTCGCTTCTCCGGCGGCGTTTTTCATCTTGAGTTCTACACGCACGACGACATAAAAAAAATTATACGGCGGTCGGCGTCCCTGCTCGCGGTTCCGATAGATGACGGCGCCTGCGAAGAAATAGCGAAGCGGAGCCGCTTTACTCCGCGGACGGCAAACTATCTCTTGAAACGGTGCCGCGACTTCGCGCAGATAACCAAAGGCGCCCTTGGGCGCGAAAAGGCGCTTGAAACATTCTCCTTGCTTCAAATTGACGCTCTGGGGCTCTCCGGCGCGGACAGAAAGATTCTTGAAACCATCATTCACAAGTTCCGCGGCGGCCCCGTAGGAGTGAACACTATTGCAACTGCTTTGAACGAAGAAGAGGCAACGGTTGAGGAGGTCTATGAGCCCTTCTTAATACAGTTGGGGCTCTTGGAGCGCACCTCGCGCGGGCGCATAGTAACCCCGCACGCCTACGCGCATCTAAAAACTCCGCTCCCGAAAGCGTCTCCGCAGACGAAGCTACTGTAGTCTGGAGATTGATTTTTATCCCTCGCTCATATATCTTAACTAGCCGCTAGTCCTATGTCCGGTCACAACAAGTGGTCACAGATAAAAAACAAGAAAGGAGCTGTGGACGCGAAGAAAAGCCGTGAGTTTGGAAAACTCTCGCGGCTTATTACCGTTGAGGTGAAAAAAGCGGACGGGAACGCGGATTCTCCGGGTGTTCGTGGCGTTATAGAACGCGCGCGGGCAATCAATATGCCGAATGAGAACATAGAACGCGCCGTCGCACGCGGGAAGAGCAAGGATACCGCCGCGCTTGAGGAGGTCGTGTACGAAGCATACGGCCCCGGAGGAGTCGCGCTCATCATCCACGGGTTTACCGATAATAAAAACCGCGCCGGCGCGGAAGTAAAACATCTCCTTTCCCTCTACGGCGCGGCGCTCGCGGCGCAGGGCGCGGCGTCGTGGGCATTTTCCCGCGAGGGAAACACGTGGGTTCCCCAGAACACGCTCCCCGTCTCCGCTGATGACGCGGAAAAGATACGAGAACTAGTTGCGGTGCTTGAGGAGAACGAAGATGTGCAGGAGGTGTTCACGAATGCGGATTTATCATGAAACCTGAAACATAAAACATGGAACAGAAAAATATCAAATTAAAGTTTTTTAATGTTTCGTGTTTTATGTTTTATGCTTCATGAAAATTCTTTCTATTGACCCTGGTTTTGAACGAATGGGAGTCGCTATTATTGAGCGCGCCCCAGCAAGGGCGGGGCAAGGGAAAAACGGCGGGAAGCCCTTTGTGGTATATTCTGCGTGTATCAAAACAAGCGCGAAAGACCCGTTCTCCGCGCGTCTCAAGATAATCGGCGGTGCGATTGAAAAAACGATACAAAAATACAAACCAGGAGGCTGCGCGATAGAAAAACTCTTTTTTTCCGCGAACCGGAGAACCGCGCTCTCTGTTGCCGAGGCACGCGGCGTTGCCGTGTATGAAGCGGCGCGGTATAACCTTCCTTTATTTGAATATTCGCCCATGGAAATAAAAGTCGCGGTCGCGGGCTATGGCCACGCGACAAAAAACCAGATTATTTCTATGGTAACGGCACTAGTAGATTTCAAAGAAAAAAAACTCGCGACAAAAAAAGTGAGCGACGACGAGTTTGACGCTATTGCTATCGGGCTTACGCATCTCGCGATATATAAGACGTAAAAAATAAACCCCAAACCCCAATGCTCAATGCCCAACAAAATCCCAAACCGTAAATCCCAAAAGCCGTTTATTGGAATTTGGGGCTTGGGGTTTGGTTGGACATTGGGATTTGGTCATTGGGGTTTCATTAGGTGAATTAGAAATTAGATGAGTTAGGACTTTTCTTTTACTTATCCCCACCTTTCTCTTCCAACAGATAGTTGCAAAAAAAATACATTTTGCTAAAAATGTAGATGCCTCGGGAAAATGAAAAATAGCGTGCGAAAACTAGTGAAAAATGAGGTCGTTTTTAGAAGAAAAATAACTATCCCGCATGGAGCGGGGTGCATCCACAAGGAGCGTATGACGTCTTTACCTGTTTTTGAAGAAGTCCTCGCGTCTAGAGAAATGAAGCGGGGCGCGGAGGAGGAGGTGCTTGACGAAGAGGATGTTGCCGAAGACCTTGAAGACACGGAGGACGAGATCGTTGATGATGACGAGGAGGACGAGGAGTAGGAAGTCTTTTGCGAAAAATTCTGTCCGCAAAACCCCGTCTCGCTTAAAGCGAGACGGGGTTTTGCTTTGTATAGAACCCATCTCAATATAGTCCCCCGCGGCAAGCCGCGGGGTAATAATACCGCACTCGCTTCGCTCGTACTCACGCGGGGCAAAGCCCCGCGGTATTAACCTATAGTACGACTTCGCTCGGAGAAAGTGAAAAAGTAAAACACTTTTTCACTTTACCCCTCGCTCGTCGTAATAAAAACCACCTTACAACCTTATCGCCTATCACCTTGAACCTTATTCAAGGCGGATGCGGACAAAGCGCCGTTTTCCAATCTTAAAAACGGCGTCTTTTGTCAAAAGAAACGT
>CAZYWN010000058.1:0-3835 GCA_964651525.1 uncultured Candidatus Saccharibacteria bacterium
TGGCTAGTGGCTAGTGGCTAGTGGCTAGTGGCTAGTGGCTAGTGGCTAGTGGCTAAAATTGTTAAGACGAAAACCTAAAAGTCAATTTTTTCTTTTTCTAGACCCTAACACCTAGAAGAACGTCCTAAGCGCCAGCCCAAACGCCGTCGCAAAGCGGAACGCGCTGACACGAGACAAATCGGGGGTGTAGGCCGTCAAAGGATTAATATTTAGCCATGGGTTTGCGAGCGCGACATTTTCTTTCAGGCTTGACCGCAGATAATCGGCGACGCCCGGTATGCCCGCCTCTTCGCCGCTCAAGATAATTTTTTTTATCTGCGGAAGCGCGACGCCTTCTTCAAGGACGGTATGGGTGTGCCAGTATAAATAATAGCGCTTTATTTCGTCGCGGAGCGTGGACAGTGGGGGAATGAGGATGCGCGCCATGTCCAGCCCTTCCTTTGTCTGTTTCAGCCCGACGGTTCTTTTTATCTTCGCCGCTTCATCGGGAGAGAGAGAAAGAGTCCGCGCGACGGTATCGGTAAGCATATTTCCTCCTATGGTAATCGTGGCGGTAAAGCGCACGATACCATCATTCACAATAGCGATGCCGGTAGCGCCCTCGTCTATGTCAACGAGCATATACGCCCCGGCGCTTTCTTTGGGAAGGAGGGCGCGGGAGAGCGCATGCGCGCCAAGTTCAAGGGAAAGGGGGTCCATACCGCATTCCGCAAGCAGTGAAAAGTAATCCGTGGCTATTTTTTGGGGGAGAATGGTGACGCCGAGACAAAGCGAGCCGTTCTTTTTTGGTTCGGCGCAGGCGGTATTTTCATAATCAAAGATAATGTCGTTTGCAGAAAAAGGGACGTGCTGTTCAATCCTTTGGAGCAAGTTCTTGCGGATTTCACTCCGTGGCATGCGGGGGAGCTCAAGGTAAAGGATGAAACTCGGTTGTTCCGGAACTGCCGCATATACAAAACGAAACCCGTGTTTTTTACGAAAATCGGAGAGGAGAGTCTTCAGCGCGTCTCGGTCTCTGATTTCGCCACCAGCGAAAACGCCATCGGGGATTTCCGCTTCGCCATACCGCGCAAGGCGAAGATACGCCCCTTTTCTTTCAAGCTCGGCATAACGAATGGCGCGCACGGAAATATCAAGTCCTGCGGCGGGGGCTACGAGAAAATGAGGAGGAGGAAACACGCGGGATAGTGATTGGAGAGAGGGAAACATCCCTCATAGTATACCACTACAGAACGAGAATCTAGAAAATAGTAAATAGAAAATAGAATAAAAAACGGCTTTTTCTTCTACTTGCTACTTTCTAGATTCTACTTTCTCAATCTCATTTCACCTTCGCGCCGTTTTTAATCGCTATTGACGGGTGGAGAAGCGCAAACCCGCCAACGCTATCCGAGGCGGCGAGAATCATTCCCTGGCTTTCTATTCCCTTGAGCAGGCGCGGTTCTAGGTTCGCGAGTATCGGGATTTGTTTGCCGATAAGAGAAGAAACATCAGGAATAAAAACGGCGATACCCGCAACAAGCGTGCGGGGGGCATCCTCCCCGATGTCAACGGAGAGTTTTACCAGTTTGTCGGTTTCTGGTACGCGCTCGGCGGAAAGAATCGTGCCGATGCGGATGTCTAATTTTACAAAGTCGTCGTAGGAAATCATGAAAGCAAAGAAGCAACGAAGCAAAAAACAAATTGCTTTGTTGTTTCGTTGTTTTTTTGTTTAGGCCGCGAAGCGGCCGTATATTTTCGTGTTTTATCGTTCGTCTATGCGGAGTTCCTGCGCGGTGATGAATTCATTGAGTTCATTTTGTCCTGCCGCAAGCCGTATAATTTCATTCGCCGCTACAATAATTCCCAGTATAGCAACGATAATCGCCGTTGTCGCAAACACACGCGGCCACTTTTGAAGCCCCCCATTCCACACTTCATAGCAGAGGATAAGCGCATAGATGCTCGCGGCGAAGGGTATGAGCAGACCGACGAGAAACAAAACACCCCAGAAAAGATACGTCAGCTCAAGAAGTTGGGCTGAATTGAATATGGTGTAAACGAGAAATTTGAGGGACAACCAAAGATTACCAAGATAAAATACGGCGAAATAGCCGAACACCACGAAATAAAAAGTCGCGAGAAGCGATTGCCACCGCCGCGCGAAATAGAACGAGAGCAGTTTTCGTAGATATGACGGAGTTTTTGTTGTCTGTTCCATGGTCTAGGTTCTAGGTTCTAGGTTCTAGGTTCTAGGTTCTAGGTTCTAGGTTCTAGGTTTTGAAATTATTAAAACAAAAAATGGAAAGTCAATTTTTTGCTAGACCCTAGAACCTATACCCTACAACCTATTTTTCTGTCTGTCAATATACCCCTGCAGAATGAGCGCGGCGGCGGAGGCATCCACCTCTGCGCGTTTTTTTGGCTTGCGGGCTTTGCCACGCCGAAGTCTTTGGCGGCGGCGGGCTTTTTCTTCCTGTTCGGGCGCGCGGCGGGCTTCCTGTGTGGTGAGCATCTCGGGCTCAAAATAGACGGGGAGTCCGGTTTCCTTTTCCAAAACGTCCTTCAACGCGCGCGCGGCGGGCATAATCGGGTTTTCCCGTTGTTTGAAATCGCGCGATTCGCCGATGACGATTGCCGCGACGCCTTCTTCTTTGCACAGCGCGGCTATTTTTTTAGAAAGCGACTTGTCTTGTGGAAAGACATCATAAGGGAACGCCAAAACGCCCTCCTCGTCAGAGAGGGCGATGCCCACTCGTTTCGTGCCATAGTCAATGCCGAGAAGCTTCATTTCAGGCTATTATATCATATTTTCGAAGACCTTGCATTTTTTGTAAAAGTATGCTATAATTAACATTAGTTTTACATTCGTTGTCAAAGAACAAAAAGAACAGAGCATTAGGAGAAACCCATGAAAAAGGCAGCGTTGTTTTTCGCAGCGACGTTCGCTCTTCTGGTGGTTTCTGACGCCTGTTCATTTGAAGGTGTCGCAGAAGCCGCTACGCCTATTGCACGCAGCAGTATCGCCGTAACAGAGATGGGCGGAAAAACGAATCCGCAGAGAACCGAGGTTCTCTTCGCTGTTCAAATAGCGACACTCCGCGCGCGAGGAGTTCCTGAAGCAGTCGTCGCCTCTCTTGAACGGCAACGCGAAGAAGTGCTCGCCGTGGCCGCGACACTTTTCCTCGCAGAGGGGCGCGTGCTGTTTCTGCCGGTCATTCCTTTGTCCGTCATGGATGCGAGCCGGCAGATGGCAACCGTGGATTACTACGGAAGCGCCGGAGTGAATCGTCATCTTACCGCCTCGGTGGCTGATGTGGACGATTTGTTTTCGGATGGACGTCCTTACTACATCTTTGACGTAGAGGACGGTAGCGCGACACTCGGGCATGCTCCTTTCGTTGCGGCGATGGTGTGGGCAGAGAGCAAAGACCGCCGCAGGGGACTTTCTCTCGCCGAGTCTATCGCCCTGGTGAGACACGGACAGGCATCTGTGCTTTCACGCCACGCGGTGTGGGCTGTCGGCTCGCGCTACGAGTTTTGGAATCAGGTGCCGTTGATTCATCTTGAAAACGGACAGCCGTCGCTTGATTGGGGTGATGCAGACTACGAGGATATGCATATCGGAGCGCCATCATGCGGCATCTGCTAGAGTTTCGTTTCCCGCCATGTCAGACCTTTTGTGAGGACAGACATGGCGGGCTTTTTTGTTCGCGTGTCAAGAAAAGACGGTTGGCGAATGCGGGGTGTTGCGAAGGTCCTAAAACTTTACGAATACTGGACTTTTTTGAGTTTTTATGATAAAATTTAAAGATATTTTATGTAGTTCTTTTACAACGCCAGAAAGATAACAAAA
>CAZYWN010000059.1:0-3825 GCA_964651525.1 uncultured Candidatus Saccharibacteria bacterium
CGCCGCGGGAGTTTTGACGGACAAGGAAGGCGAAACGTCAGCAAGAATAAACGCAGTCATAAGCGCCGCGATGATGCCTATAAAAACAGGCGAGATGTTTTTTATTGAAAAGCGCGCATTAGGGGTGGCCATACTTACTTATAGTATAGATGGTTTTGAGAGGGGTATCCACAGAATGCGGTTCCGGTTTCTCTTTTTGTTTCTTTTCGCATGGCAAATTGGTACAATAAGCGCATGAAAAACATCTTAATCGCGGGAGCGGTTCTCGTGGGACTGGCTATCGCGGCAACAGAATATTTCGGCCTGGCGGGAGAGCTCAATTATCTATGGGCGGCGCTCGCCATTGTGTGGAGTTTTCTCATCTGGTGGCACAAATGAAAAACTGGCAACGTGACCTTCTTCTCGCTGGCGTCATCGCGCCATCGGTTCTTTTTTTTACTATCCTCGTTTTCGGATGGATGACGCCCGGCTATGATCCCGCGTACCAGTACATTAGCGAACTCGGCGCGGTGGGAAGCCCCGTGAAGATGCTTACGAACATATTTGGATTCGGTCTGACGGGAGTACTTACCATGCTCTTCGCCGTTGGCATGTTCCTTCTGCCATCGCTTCGCGCGGCGGGAAAACTCGCGGCGGTGTTTTTCTTCGCGGGAGGAGCGCTCATGGTGCTTACCGGCATCTTCACCTGCGACGCGGGTTGCGTCAACACGACAGCCACGGGGCTACTGCACAATCTGGTAAGCGACGCGCTCCAATTTTCCGCTTTTGGGCTTGGTTTCATCATTTTTCTTGCCGAAGCGGTGCGTGTTCCTGCGCTCCGTTGGCTCATGCCATTCATTGCCGTGATGGGGCTCGGTTCGCTTCTCGTTCATTATGTCGTCATTGCGTGGCCAATTGCGGCGGCATATCCTGGTATCATTCAGCGCGTTTCCATCGGGCTTGCATACGCGCTTCTTATGCTCATTGCCGCAGGGGTATACCGGAACGCCGTCGGTTCTGGCGGCGACATATTCCCCCGCCGCGGCAGATTTTTTTATTGGACGGCAGGAGCGCTCCTCACCGTAAGCATAGTCGGCTTTGCCTCTATAATTACCTCCGCTCTTACAGAGCCATACGCGGGGGTTCCGGGAGTTTGCAAAAACGCCGCCGAATGTAAAACCACATGCCTTAATAATTACGGACGATGCAGTAGTTACTGCGCGAACGACCCTGAAGCACCTGTGTGCGAGGCATTGTCGTTCTGAAATTATCCAGCACAAAGAGCGACCTCAAAAAGCCTGATTTTTCAACGAAAAGTGTAACTAACGCGTGACAAATGTACACAAATGATTGACAAATAAATGCAATGGTGCTATACTTAATACATCAACTCCAGAGCTGGTCCGAGAGAGTACAGGTCAAACTTCCAACGTCAGCCCCCTGTTTTTGATATTTATCCATTTTCTTTTCTACATTTCGTATGCACGAAGGAACAATCGCCCGCCTCACTGATAGAGGATTCGGGTTCATCAAGCGCGAAGGACAGGAAAAAGACCTCTTTTTCCACTCTAACGAGCTTGACGGCGTCACGTTTGACGAACTTCGCGAAGGCGACAAAGTTGCCTTTGAAATCGCAGACAGTCCGAAAGGGCCGAATGCGGTCAAAGTCAAGCGCATCTAAGTAGAGCGCGCCACTGCCACAAAACCGCCCCACCGCATCTGACGCGGCGGGGCGGTTTTCGTTTTTGGAATTTTGGTCATTTAAGAATTTGTAATTTTATTAGAAATTAGAAATTTCGCGCGAAGCGCGGTATGGTGTATAGTTATACATATGGCAAAAAGAATGACCGGCGTGGGAAAGAAAAAGAAATCGCACTCGCGGAAAACCCAAAAACGGCTCTCCGTAAAACGCGCGATGCTCGCGAAAAAAGCCGCAAAACGGCGAAAGTAAAAAGAACGAACGCGACACAAAAAACGCTAACTTTATATACGAGCGGCCGTCCGTATATAAAGTTAGCGTTTTTTGTGTATTCAATTGAATACCCTTACCTCGTGTCTATTTAATTGTGTTTGACTAATTTTAACTGTCGTGCTATAATCGGTTTTAGATATTTTCGAGTGTCAAAAATCAACCAACAAGCACAGGGGTGGTAAATGGAAACATTGCTCGTCCTGCTGTTGTTCCCGCTCATCTGGCCGTTCATTGCCAAACGAATATGGCACACCACCATCAACTATCAGGAGATGGCGCTCAACATCGGCATCATCACGGTTCTCGTGGTTGGCGTCTGGTATGCGGGAAAATACGGGCAGACGCGCGACACCGAAATCTGGAATGGCCAGGTCATTTCAAAGGAGCGAAATCATGGCTTCTACATTGAAACGTATCAGTGTAATTGCCGCGAGACATGCTCCGGCTCCGGTTCTGACCGGACATGTACCCAAACGTGCGACACCTGCTTCCGCGACCACTACACCGTCACATGGCGCGCCGCGACAACCGTCGGCAACGTAACATTTGACCACCTGGATTCAACCTCAATCGCGGTGTATCTCGCGCCCGACCCATCTTCGTATCGGCGCTGTATCCCGAAAGAGCCGGCATCAATGGAACGAAGTTATACCAACTACGTGAAGGCAGTGCCGGAGAGCTTGTTCAACAACGATCGCGCCCTCGCGGACGCGTTTAAGGACAGCATCCCCCGCTACCCGCGCGTGTATGATTTCTATCGGATTAACCGCGTGCTTGAAGTAGGAGTGCGTTTGCCGGAAGCGACTCGCGCCGCCTTAAACGACGGGCTCAACGACAAGCTTCGGACGCTCGGGAAGGAAAAAGAAGTGAACGTCGTCATTATTGCGACGACAATCGCTGACCCTTCGTACCGCCATGCCGTTGAGAATGCGTGGATTGGCGGGAAGAAAAATGATGTCGTGATTTTCCTCGGCGTACGAAGCGACGGCACGATCCTTTGGACTGACGCCATGACGTGGGCGCTCAATTCCGGCAATGAACTGCTTCAGGTCAAATTGCGCGACGGGCTTAAGGCGATGGGCACGATTGACCCGCCGCGAATGGTGCCGTTCATCGCAGAGACCATCGCGGCGCATTACAAGCGTCCACACATGAAGGACTTTGAGTACCTGAAGGACGCAATTGACCCGCCACTTTGGGTCATTATATTCGCCATCCTGTTGTCCGTCGGCGGAAGCATCGGGCTTACCGTCGTGTTCCACAAGGTTGAAATTGATTTCTTCAACCGGTAGGAATCATCCCACACCACCAGAGGAGGGATAATCAGATGAAAATCGGAATCACTGTGCTCGGCATCGTCGCTGTGCTCGTCGCAACGGCCGTTGTGTCCTACATCACGAACTACAACTATGGCAACACGGCGGAAAAAACCATCGTTGCCGAATACGCGAACATGGAAAACATCCTCGCCCAGTATTCGCTCAAGGTGAGGGAAGCGGCGCAAGTCCCCGGAATGAAAACCGAGGACCTGGGAAAAGTCATGCGCGAAGCAATGACGGGCCGCTACGGCAAAGACGGCAGCACGGCGGTCTTCCAGTGGATTAAGGAGAACTACCCAGGCCAAGTGTCCGACGCCCTCTATGTGCAAATACAGCAAATCATAGAGGCGGGGCGCAATAAGTTTGAAAACGCCCAGACGAAGTTCATTGACACGAAACGCGTCTACGAAACCAATCTCGGGTATTTCTGGAAAGGGTTCTGGCTCCGGACTGCCGGCTATCCGAAGATTGACCTCGCCACGTTCGTGGTCATCAGCTCCGAGCACGCCCAAGAAGCATTCAAAACCGGCGTGGATAAAGGAGTCAATTTGCGGG
>CAZYWN010000060.1:0-3583 GCA_964651525.1 uncultured Candidatus Saccharibacteria bacterium
GTAGGAACGGATTCCACCGACTCGTGCATTGTCGGGTCAAAAACATCTCCTTCGCGTCCGAATTCACGCACGCCGTTTTCTTGGAAAACCTTTGAAAACTGCGCATAAATGTATTCAACGCCCTTCCGCCATACTTCGGGGACGCTTCCCCACGACTCCTTGTCGCGAAACGCAAGTTCAAAACTGTCTGCTACGGGCAAGAGCGAAAAAAGGACATCTTCTTTCGCAAGAGAAAACAACTTTTTTCGCGATTCGTCTTCCTCGCGGCGCGCATTAACAAAATCCGCTTTCGCCCTCTGCCAGCCGTCCAAATATTCCTGCCGCTCCTTCTCGCACGCGGCGAGCTTTTTTTTGAATTTATTGAGAGCCGATTCTTCTCGTAAAGCGTCTTCATCGTCTGTTCTAGAGATAACATCCTTATCGGGGATTATGGTGACCTCATCGTCACCGGAAACGGAAGAATCGGTTTCTTGAGTGTTTTTTTTCCTGCTCTCCATAGATAAGTAGGCGGTTAATCTCTTCCCCCTCCCGCACGCAAACACACACCCTAAACAGTGTCAGAGACAAAGTGCCCTAACAAGGAGATACTACCTGGGATACATTCAAAAACTTTTCACTGCGCCCAGCCACTGTACCAAAAAAGTGAATAAATCTTGGCCTAGCGGCCCAGAGCGCTCACTTTTTTGGTATAGTGGCGGTGGCTTTAGAGACATGCGCTATCGCTTACTCCATTGCGGCGACTTCCTCGCCTTCTTTTTACCAAATTTTTTCCGTTCCACAATGCGGATATCCGGCTTCAGAAACCCCGCTTTCTTCAATTTCTTTCTCCATTCAGGGTCAAGCCCCGCGAGGGCGCGCGAAAGGCCATGGCGCACCGCATCAGCCTGAGCGGATACCCCGCTACCTTTTATCCGCACGCTCACCGTGAATCTGTTTTGCGCCTTGAGGGTTGCAAGCGGGTCTTTTGCGGTTTCGCGTGTTTTTTCTGTAGGAAAATAATCAGAAATATCCCTTTCATTTACTGAAAAGGCTTTTTTTGAGCCTTTCTCCTCCCAAACACGCACGCGCGCCGATGCACGTTTGCGGCGGCCGATTGCCTCAACGTAGCGCCCCTTGGGGATGAGAGTACCCTGAATGCGGTCTTCCGCATCCTTCTCTTTTATTTCTTCTGTGTGTTCGTTCATGGAATAATTTTGAATGCTGAATTTTGAATTTCGAATCAAACTTGAATGAACGAATTTTAAAAAATTAAATCATTCAAAATTTATTCAAAATTCAAAATTGGAAATTAAAAATTGTTCATACCATAATCTTAAATTTTTTTATTCTTTTACCACCAAATTCTTCATCCGTATCTTCCTAAGTTTGTTTGCCGGAAGCATGCCGTACACAGCCTTCCTCACGGCCTCGCCATATCCTTTTTTGACAATGACGTCTCCAAGACGGCTTGTGTATAATCCTCCCGGATAGCCGGAATATCGCGTATAGGTCTTTGTCAGCCGTTTTTTGGCGCTGACATCAATTTTAGCCGCGGCGCTTATGATAACTTTGATACCGCTTTCAATGTGACGGCGATATGAGGGCTGGTGTTTCCCCATAAGAAAATAAGCGGCCTCGGATGCGAGGCGTCCGAGCTTTTTTCCACGAGCGTCAATGGTAATCTTGCGAGTATCGCCAGATACCGTTTCCGCCTTTTCGTTTTTCGTTTTTTGTGTATTATTCACGTTAATTTAAGATTTAGGATATAAGATTTAAGATTTAAGATTTACAAAAAATTAAAATCCGAAATCTTACATCATAAATGTTATATCTTAAATTCTTACACAAATTCTATCACCGCCATCTTCCGTCCATCGCTTTTCTTTGGGGCAATTTTAATAATACGGGTATACCCTCCTTTTCTATCGGCATACCGCGGCGAGATGTCGTTTATGATTTTAGAACCGCCCGCATCGCTCCCTCCAAGACGGGCGCGGACCAAACGCTCGCTTCCTAATTTTTTTTCCTTTCCGGCGGTTACCATCTTCTCTATAAACGGGCGCAGTTCTTTCGCCTTTGCTTCAGTAGTGGTTATTTTTCCTTTTTCTATCAGCGACAATGCTAAAGACCGCAGAAGCGCCCTTCTTTGGTTTCTTTCGCGTCCGAATTTTCGGTTTTTACTGTGATGCCGCATGAAATATCAGATACTAATATACGAATTGATGCGAATGCAACGAATGGCTACTAATAAAAATCCGAAATCCGAATAGCAAAGTCCGAAACAAATTCAAATATCAAATTATCAAATGTTTTAAACGCGGTGTTTTGAATTTTGTGCTTTGAATTTTACTATTGTTTCGTATTTCGGATTTCGTGCGTCGGATTTAAGATAAATTTGTAGTCATTTGTATCATTCGTATCATTTGTATCATTTGTATATTGGTATCTTTCATTTGAGTGTTATCCCGTACTCCGCGAGTTTTTCTTTTATTTCCGTAATCCCCCTTTCTCCCAACCCTTCTATTTCCAGCAAATCTTCCTCACGTTTACGCGCAAGACCGCCCAAAGTACGAATGTTCGCTTTTTCAAGCGCATTCAAAAGGCGTGAGGAAAAGGAGAGGCTATCCACCCGTATCTTCAACGCTTCCTTGTCGTCTTCCCGCAAGGAGGATACAGGTCCTTCGTCGGTCATTTCTTGTTCTTTTTCGTCTTCTGCCGGTTCGGTGGCTTTCTCTTCGGTTTTTTTGATGTCCTCTTCGAGATGCTCTTCCTGGAATCCGACGATGGCCTTCAACTGTTGAATCATCACATAGATTGCCGTTTCCAAAGCCTCTCGCGGCAAAATCGTTCCATCGGTTTCAATAAAAAGACGGAGTTTGTTGTAGTCGGTTCTGTCTCCAACGCGCATGTTCTCCACCTCATAGTTCACGCGCCGGATTGGCGTAAAGACCGCGTCAAGAGATATTGTTCCAACATCAACCTTGTCTTTGTGTAACACTTCTTTTGCTACATACCCAAGACCTTTTTCTATCTTTAGAGTTATGTGCAAGGACGAGTCTTTTTCGGTGAGTTCCGCAATGTGCTGTTCAGGATTTAAGAGTTCCACCTCTGCGGGAAGCTCCAGGGAACCGGCAGTAATCTTCTTTACCCCTTTCGCAGAAAGAACCCCTTCGTGAACCTCATTATCCGTCACTTTAAAATTCAGCTTTTGTATATTCAAAAGTATCGCTATCACGTCTTCTTTCACGCCGGCGATCGTAGAAAACTCGTGGTTTACGCCGTCTATCTTGACTGCGGTCACTGAAACACCCGGAAGTGAGGAGAGAACAATTCTCCGCAGTGAGTTTCCCAGCGTGTGCCCATACCCCGGATAAAGACTGTCTATTTCATAGACACCAGTGAATTTTTCTTCACGGATTATCTTTGGTTTTGATGGAAGAATGATGTTGTAATCGGGCATATAAATTTATGATTTATGATATAAGATTTAACATTTTTTAAACTTCTTTTTTATTTTTTTAAATCTTAAATGATATATCTTAAATATCTTTATCGTCCATAAAATTCAAGAACTGAGGTTAAGTTCATCGCGTCTCCCGTCGCT
>CAZYWN010000061.1:0-3515 GCA_964651525.1 uncultured Candidatus Saccharibacteria bacterium
GAAACACCGTTGTCATTATTGAGCACAATATGGATGTCATCAAAAACGCCGACCACGTGATAGACATTGGCCCGGAAGGAGGGGAAGGTGGAGGAAGGATCGTAGCAAAGGGAACTCCCGAGCAAATCGCGCAGAACAAAAAATCATATACGGGTGCCTATTTGAAGAAAGTTCTTGGATAGCGAGAAATCCCAAGGCCCGTCCCCGCCTTCGCTCAAAGCGAAGGCGGGGACGGGCCTTGCCCCAACTTGCCCCCGCATCTTTTTTGTGGTACGCTCTTTTTGGCGGATAGAAATGGTTCTGTCCACTATTGTTCCGACAGTGTCGGGACGCAAAAGTACCTTGTCATCCTGAAGCGCATGCCGCGCTTAAATTCCAAGGAGAATGTGATGGCTGAAATTAGTGCGTTTGCAGGGAAACCCTCCCTTATCTTCAAATTCACCGGCATTACCGCGCCGGCGATTCCGCGGCTTCATGCGGCGATCGCCCGCATGAACGAAATGTACAAGATGGCTTTTTTCACCGCCAACGGTGAGCCCGCTTCATCGGTGTATTTGCCGAAAGCCGAGGCGAAGAAAGAGAATTCCCCGGTGGAAATTGTGCGGATACTCACTTGTCGGCTCAGAAATCAATCGGAGGATACCGGTGACCCCTCCGCCCCCATCTACTACGATAGTAAGAACATGGGGACATACACCATAGAAGTGCAGGTTTTGTATTTTTTGACGCAAAGTTGCAGTCCGTATCTTCAATTTGTCGATGAGCACAGGAAACTGCTCCTGACTCCCTTTGGTGTCGTGGGCGGTATTTTTGACGCCATAGGCGTCTTTCCTCAAAGTGGTTCTCCGTACGCCTTCAGAGAAAAACGCGGAGATGAGCCGCCGTATGTGAAATAGCGAAGCGGCTATAAAAAAAATCCCCGCGCGGAATAATTTCCGCGCGGGGATTTCTATTGCGCAAAAGTCACAAATATCATATAATATTAATAATGTCAATTTTTATAAAAAAGTTCAAAAGACTTCCCGACGCGCCAGGTGTCTACTTCTTTCTCGGTAAGCGCAAAAAATCTCAAGGCCCGTCCTTGCGGTTATTTATCCACAGCCGCGAAGTGCTTTATATTGGCAAGGCTGGCTCACTCCGCGACCGTGTGCGGAGCTATTTCGCGCGGGACATAGTGGAGGCGCGCGGCGCGGGAATAGAGCAAATGGTTGAAAAGGCAGAAGATATTGCATATGAGAAAACCGACTCCGTGCTTGAGGCGGTGCTTCTGGAGGCGGAGCTCATCCGGAAATATCAGCCGAAATACAATGTCCGCGAAAAAGACGACAAGAGTTTTAATTATGTCGTGATTACGAAAGAAGAATATCCGCGCGTTCTCACCATTCGCGGCCGCGAACTTGTCGCGATGAAAATTTCAAATCTTAAATCTTATATCTTAAATCCTAAATATACTTTCGGTCCGTTTCCGCAGGGCGGGACGCTCCGCGAAGCGCTCGCCATCATCCGCAAGATTTTCCCGTATCGCGATGCGAAGTGCAAACCGAACCAAGGGCGGCCGTGCTTCAATTGGCAGATAGGGCTCTGTCCAGGCGTGTGCGTCGGCGCGGTTTCAAAAAAAGAATACGCGAAAACGATTCGCAACATATCGTTTCTTTTCAAAGGTAAAAAAAAGTCGCTTCTCGCGACACTTGTGCGCGACATGAGAGCCGCGGCGAAGGCGCGGGAGTTTGAACGCGCGATGAAATTACGAAACACTATTTTTTCTCTCAAGCATATTCAGGATGTTTCTCTTATCAAACGCGAACGCACTCCTTTTGAATCCAATTTTGAATCCAACTATATATACGGGCGGTCGTCCGTATATAAAGTAGGGAGAATTCGCAGAATTGAAGCGTATGATGTCGCGCACATATCGGGAAAAGAAATTGTCGGCGTGATGGTAACGATTTATGGCGGCGAGCCGGATAAAAGCGCGTATCGGAAATTCAAAATCCGCACAGTGCTCTCTTCAAACGACACCGCCGCGCTTAAAGAAGTTTTGGAACGACGGCTCACGCACGCCGAGTGGCCGTTTCCCGACCTTATCGTGATTGACGGCGGCAAAGCACAGATGAATATCGCAGCGCGGGTGCTCAAAGAGTCAGGACTGGAAACCCCTGTTGTCGGCGTCGTCAAGGACGAGCGCCATCGTCCGAAGCACATCATCGGGAACGAAGAAGCACGCAAAGAGTTTGAAAACGAGATTCTTCTCGCAAACAGCGAAGCGCATCGCTTCGCGATTGGGTATCACAGAGAGAGAATGAGGAGAAGACGAGGAAACGTTTTTTACATTGTGCGTGCTACAATGTAATCAATGGCGCGAACACGAGTCGGGGTCATCCGCGGCGGGCCGTCAAGCGAATATGATGTGTCCCTGAAGACCGGCGCCGCGGTTCTAAAAAATCTTCCGGAAAAATATGAGCCGGTGGATATTTTCATAGACAAAAAAGGCGAATGGTACTCACGGGGAATTGTGACGCGTCCCGAACGTATAACGCCGCACATTGATGTCGCGTTCATCGCGCTTCACGGTAAATACGGCGAAGACGGGCAGGTTCAGAAACTGCTCCAATCGCACCGCGTTCCCTATGCCGGTTCAGAGCCGGTGCCTTCCGCGCTCGGTTTGAACAAGCACCTTGCGAAGGAGGTGTTCAAAAAAAACGGGCTTCGCGTGCCGTATCACACGCTTCTCCGTGGAGGAGAGATTAGCAAGCGACAGATTGTTGACGCATTCCGCCGCATTCCCCAGCCATCCGTCGTGAAGCCCGTTCAAGGCGGGTCGTCATTGGGCGTTTATTTTGCGAAGAGTTTTTTTGAGTTTGAACACGCGCTCCGAGAAGCGGCACGCCATTCCCCAACCGTTCTCGTTGAGGAGTTTATCCCCGGCAGAGAAGCGACCTGTGGTGTCGTTGAAAATTTCCGCGGTAATGCGTGCTATGCGCTCCCGCCGATAGAGATCGTGCCGTCGGCCGGAAAAACATTTTTTGATTATGACGCAAAATACAGCGGCGCTTCGCAGGAGTTGTGTCCCGCGAGTTTTGCCGCGCCCGTGAAGCGCGAGATAGAAGACATCGCTCTTGCGGCGCACAGGGCGCTCGGCCTTCGGCACTATTCCCGCGCGGACTTTATCATCTCGCCGCGCGGCGTGTATCTTTTGGAAATAAATTCTTTGCCCGGACTCACCGAGCAATCGCTCCTCCCCAAGGCATGCGCCGCGGTCGGGCTCTCGTTCCCGCAGTTTTTGGACCACGTTTTGACCCTCGCACTTACGCGAAATTCTTGATTGTGGACCCTAGGAGAATCGAACTCCTATCTCCCGGATGCAAACCGGGTGCTCTGCCACTAAGCTAAGGGCCCTGCTTGAAATAGTATGGCATATTTTCGCAGTTTTACAAGAAGAAAGATGGTGTTGTGTTCCCCCTTGACTTATATGCTATAATAGAAAAATGCAGAGAAAAGCACTCACGATATTTCTT
>CAZYWN010000062.1:0-3505 GCA_964651525.1 uncultured Candidatus Saccharibacteria bacterium
CCCTAATGATTCCGAGTCGGTGCGCATATGGGTGTACTATGTGGGTCATTGTTATGGGTTTTAGGGGTTAGGTTCTAGGGGTTAGGGGCTTAGAAAAACTTTTCCTTTGCAATTTTGAATTTTGGACATTGGAATTTGTTTGGGCTTTGGGTTTTGTGATTTGGGATTTTCCTTTTTCTTGCTCTGCAAGAATCAAAGAGATATGGCTCGTGCGCTTGCGAATCGGCGCTGAGCGTCCGAAGGCGCGCGGCATCTGGCGTTTCAATGTCGGCCCTTCGTCCACGCGTATCTCCCGCACATAAAGGTCCTCTTCGCGGGAAAGAGCACCGGCGCTCTTCGCATTCGCAACCGCGGACATGAGAAGTTTTTTTACCGGAAGCGCCGCCCGTTTCGGCAACACGTCCAGAAGCGCGCGCGCCGCTTCAACTTTTTTTCCGCGGATAGAGTCCGCAACAAGACGAACCTTCCGCGGCGATTGCCGATAATTTTTTAGAAATGCTTTCATGCCAAAAAATTTATGATTTAAGATTTATGATTTAAGATTTTCTAAAATGAATACACTTTGAGTTGGGAACAATAGATGCGTACTGTTTCTGAAATCTTAAATCCTATATGCTAAACCTTAAATTTTCTTTTTCACTTCCTCCGTCGGGCGCGCTGCCTTCGCCGCCGTTATTTCATCTTCACGCTTTTTCTGTTCAAGCTCTTTCTGTATCTTGCCGCCATGCCGCGTGAATTTCTTTGTAGGAGAAAATTCCCCAAGGCGATGTCCGACCATTTCTTCCGACGGCCTCACCGAAATGTGCTCCTTGCCGTTATAGACGCCGAAGGTGAACCCGACCATCTCGGGGGATATGACGCTGTCACGAGCCCATGTCTTAATAACCCCCGCCACATCAGGTTTCTTGCCTGCTATCTTCTTAAGCAGTTTTGCGTATACATACGGCCCTTTTTTGAGTGAGCGTGACATTGGCGAAATACAGTAAAAATAAAAGCAAAGCCAGAGGCCTGCTTGTGCTATGGTATATGAAGACCCCTTTATTGTCAAGCCTTTGTATGCGTCCACCGCCATTTGGGCACCGTATCCCCGCTCGGCAAAATCAAATGCCGAATCGGTCGTTTAGGGACAGACTCGGCATTATGCAAGAAACCACCTCCTTCATACATGCGGAACGCCTCTTTAGTTGTAGCGGTTTGGTTCTAGGTTTCTTGAAAGTACTTTTGAAAAGCCCGGCTCTGGAATGCAGACGACAATGGCGACAACCACAACAAGCGATGCGAGCAATTGCTGAAAATAGAATTCTACAGAAACGCCGCATTTCTCGTCAGGACACCGAAAGATTTTCCCACTCCTCTCACAGAGTCTTTTGTCGCATACCGGACAAACAGAAAAAAACTCGTCGGTGAGAAATGCCCATGACGTCTCGCGGGACGCTCCTCGCAACGCGATGAGAAGGCACGCGAAAATACCATACTCTTTCTTTTGTGTGGGGTGACGCAAAAAAAGACGGTACCGCGACCCGCACTCCGGGTTCAAGCATATGTAATGCTGTTCCCCAACGGAACGCGTTTCTTCTTCCACGGGACTATGGCACAAGTAACAAGTTCTCATCCATCTCCCGTGCAAATCTCCTCGCCACTTCATAGTTGCCTCGCCGGGAAGTTTTCACGGGGTAACGCCTGCGTCTTGATGCTTCTTCGCCAAGTGTAGCACATACTATCCGTTATCAAAGACCCCGCCCTTTCTTTAAAGAAAGGGCGGGGTCTTTTTTGATATGTTCTCGGAGTTTTTTACCGCCTCTTATCCCGTGCGTTTTTGCGCCGCGCGACGATAAAGACATTGGAGTATTTCTTCGGTTTCCGCGTCTTTATGCCGCCGACTGCCTTGCCGTAGATGTTCTTCACGCGGCGAAGCCCGATGCCCTGCCGCCCTTCGCCGCCGCCGTGCGGATGGTCAACGGGATTCATCGCCGAACCGCGAACGGTCGGGCGGATGCCGCGCCAGCGCATGCGTCCCGCCTTGCCATAATTGCGGAGTTTGTGTTCCTCGTTTGATACGCGGCCGATTGACGCCCAGCCATTTTCAGCCACCTTTCTTATCTCTCCGGAAGGAAGTTTCAGATGCGAAAAGCCATCCGCGTTTGCGACTACTTCAATGCCATTCCCCGCCGAACGTCCAAGCCGCGCGCCGGCGCCGGGATGAATCTCAACGTTATAGATAAAAGTTCCGGTGGGAATATTTTTTAAGACAGTTCTGTTCCCCAATTCAAGAGGTGCGTTTTCTGAAACGACAAACGTATCGCCTTTCTTTAGTCCAAGCGGGGCAAGCACGTAGCGCCGTTCGCCGTCAGCATAACAGACGAGCGCAATAAACGCGCTTCTTCCCGGGTCGTATTCTATCGTCTCCACGCGCGCGGGAACATTTTTCTTGCGATAGTCAAAATCAACGAGCCGGTCCAGCCGCTTGTGGCCGCCGCCTTTATGACGCACCGTAATTCGCCCCGCGTTGTTCCGCCCCACAGAGCGTTTCCTGCCGCGCGTTAACTTCTTTGACGGGCCTTTTTCACCAGAGAGAAAATCCCGATATGAAATTGAGAGTAATTGACGCTGGCTTGGAGTTGTGGGTCGGTGTTTTTTCATATGTGTCTTTCAATTTTTCGGCATCGAGCCGAAAAATTGAAATGCGACGTTACGAATGTTGCTCATGCGAATAAAAATTTTTATTTTGTATTCGTGTCATTCGTTTTCATTCGTGGATTGGTGTCGCGTTATATAAACTCTATCCGCTCGCCTTTCTTCAAATATACAATCGCTTTTCTGCCTCCTGCGACGACACCGCGCTTCCCGCGAGCATACACGTTTTTGGGCGGCACCTTAAGCGTCCTGACTTTTACCGGCGTAACCCCGTAGATTTCTTTCATTGCCTGGGCGATATCGCGCTTGGTAGCGCTAGGAACGACATCAAAAGTATACGCCCCGTCTTCCGTGATAAAAGACGCTTTCTCCGTTATGCGCGGATTTTTCAGGACTGACGAATAACGCTCCCCGCTTCTGCCCACTCCGCCAACCCGCACCGTTGCCGGACGGAGGGCGCGCTTTTCTTTTTTTGCGGCAGGCGCTTTTTTCTCGTCTTTTTTTGTTGATGAAAACAAAGCCATGGTAATTTATGATTTACGATATAAGATTTATGATTTAAAAAAATAACCTTGCAATCCGGAGATTTTCTAGTCTTAAATCTTAAATCGTATATCTTAAATCTTAAATTCTTATTTTGTTACTCTCTTCTCCAGTATCGGAACCGACACATCCGGCTCCGTGAGTATTATATATTTATATTGCAATACGGAGAGCGGATTCACATTCATCGTATCCGTCACCTCTACGTTCCCGAGGTTCTGAAATCCTCTTCGTACCATGCTGTCATCTTTGGGAAGAGATATGAACACAGCGTTCTTCCTTTTTCCCGCAAGAGTTCCCGCGCCAGGAATAGATGCCAGGCCCGAAA
>CAZYWN010000063.1:0-3493 GCA_964651525.1 uncultured Candidatus Saccharibacteria bacterium
CGAGATGACATCGCGCACAACACGCCAATCCAATAAGATTGGCGTGTTCTTTTTTCGCGATGCCTAGAACACATCTCAATAAAAACCGCATAAATAAAAAGTTGCGGGACTGGCTACTGCGGCCGCCTCGCTACGCCATTTTTGTTCAGATGGGTTCTAGGCAAAAAATTTTTTATAGCAGCGGATAAGCGACGGAATGACGAGCGCGAGGAGTATGATTCCCGCGATAAACGCGCTTATCTGGAAAAGGACATTTATGTCGGAAAAATACGAAAAGGCGAATGCAAACGGCACGATGCCGATAAACGTCGCCGCAAGATACGCTTTGAAACTCATAATGTTAAAAAGGCCGAGCGCGTAACTTATCAGGTCAACCGGAAGCACGACGCGCATCAAAACGACGCCAAGGAACACATGGTGTGCCGGCAAAAGTTTCGTGATTTTTTTAATTCTTTTTTCACCCAAGAGGTGCGCCACGAGCGGGTGCCCATAACGGCGCGCGAGGAAAAACGCGACGACCGCACCAAGCATCCACGCAATAATAGAAAGCACGGCGGCGATGAAACTCCCCCAAAGTGTCACCGCAACCGGCACCAGAGGTAGAAAGACAACGGCGGGGACGACGACCGCAATAACCGCCCCAATGACGTAGAGCGCCATACCAAGCACGCCATAGCGACCGATAGAACTGACGAGGAAATCTTCGTACTGTGATGAAAAATATCCCGCGACGACAAAGAGAAAGAAGAGAAACCCCACCGCCACTATTTCCGCTGTGTATAATTTTGCGTATTTCATCGTATTGGGATTGTCTTTAATTATAGCAAAACAATACGCGATGAAACCGAAATGCTGCGGGACTCGCACGCCAGAGGCTTACGCGCTTTTGACGCAGACTTTTCGTCGGAGGTGGCCTTTCATACGGCAAAGAATTTATACTCAAATTCCGTTCGGAGCTGCGGGACTTGGATTCGAACCAAGATACTCGCCTCCAGAGGGCGATGTCCTGCCGTTAGACGATCCCGCAGCTCCGAAAAGAATTTCATCTAATAATTTTCTTCCTTGACCAGATTTTAAAAATTTTTCACGCCTCATCGCCTCTCTTCTGGTTTGGTACTCTTCCTGATACACCAAGCGCCAAGGTTTGCGCCCGCTTGTATATCTGCATTTACCATTATTGTGTTCTGCAACCCTTTTATCAATACTGCCAGTGCTTCCTACATATCTTGTGCCGTGTGTTTCGCTTTTAATAACATAAATATAATACATTTTATGGATTCTCCGCCGAAGGCGGACTCGCCTCTGGCGAGGAACCAAGATAAATTGCTCCGGAGGCAATTGGCCTGCCGTTAGATGACCCGGCAATTGGTTTCTTAAGCACCTAAAAACGCGCGTAACGCGCGTTTTTAGAATACCACAAAATTCGTTGTTTTGGAATACCGCGTTGCTTTACATCCCGCCTTCCCTCTTCTTTTTGAAACAGTCGCGGCAGAGGAGATTTCCCGTCTCGCGCGGCTGAAACGGAAGCTCTTTTATCGGCGCGTCGCACCCGCTGCACGACCAGTCGCCGGAAACCATTTTCCGTTCTCCCCGATTGCCGCCGCCATTCCCGCCGCGGGATTTCATGTGGCAATCGCGGCATGTTAAATTGCTCGTATTCTTTGGCTGAAACGGAAGCTCCTTGATGGGCGTTCCGCATCCACTGCATGTCCAGTCACCTTGAAACATAGATTTTGGTTACTTTTTAATATTCATTTACTATACTCCCGCGCTAACCATGCCGCAAGCGGTTACTGCGCAAAGCAAAGCGGCGGCTCATGTGCATGAGCCGCCGCTGGGTTCTCTCTCTATCTAAAAGCGTAACGTCCGCCTACGATTGGACTGGTTCGCCGTACTTCGTGACAAAGTTCGCGGGGTAGAGGTCGCGGGGTTCCACGAGGCAGAATGGCGCTACCTTGCCGAAACGGCACCACGCTTTGCAACTTTCGTCGCCATCTTCGCCGTAATGGAGCCTATCTACGTCAAGGGCGACACAGCCGTACGAGTTGTATCCCTGTACCACGACGTGGAAGATTTCGCCCCTTTCTTTCCCCGCATATGTTCCGCGCGCGCCCCACGGGATGCGGTGCGGTGTATCACCCATGTTCCGGAGCGCTTCTTCCGCGCGCATGACGACCGCGTGAATGCCTCTCACCATGCCGTCGTTGCCGCGCCACTCCGCGTCCAGATTTTGGCGGACCATACCAGCGACCACAATGGGCCACGTCACGATTGAATCGCGGAACGACCAGTGTTCGCAAAATGCCCCCGCCGCGCCATGCGCGGCGTAGAGTATCCGCCAGTAGAGCACGGGGTCATTGCGCCGCCACACGGGCCGCTTCTCTTTTTCGCGTTTCTTGAAGACGTCGCGGTCCGCAGGCGATACATGCTCGAGAATGCCGTGCTCCCAGACGCAATCCATGACGTCTTCCCACGTCGCGGTTGGCGGCAGTTCCTTCAACTTCTGGTGGTAGGCGCTTTGCCAGTCCAGAGTCATGGCAGTACTCCCTCTTTGGGTTGGTTACATTCTTTTCACGCCGAAAAATCAGCGGCTTTGCTTCTAAATAAAAATTATATCATATTCGTGCAAAAAGTCAAACTTTAACGCGGGAAAGAGCGGCACGCAACGCAAGGCGCTATCGTGAGAGCGGCGCTTTTGCGAACGGCACGGAGAAAGCGCGGCACCATATCCAGACCTCGTTGTATTCCTCTGGATTGATATCGGCGGGAACTTCATAGTTCTGCCCGCCGACATTCCCCTTGAGTGCGCCGAGGCGCGCCTCCTTCGCATAAACGCCGTCCTTGCCGAAGTGGACGAAAAGGTCGGGACCGTTCGTGACAGAAAAGGTGTCGCCAAAACGAACGAAATAGGTATCCCCCACCTTGAGAAGCGCCGCGTCTCCTTCTGCGTTGTGCCCGAGAAGTCCTTGGAACTCTCCTGTGCCGAACGTTTCCGCAACCATCGGCGCGCTTGGCGCACCGTCCGCCTCCATTTCCTCGCGCATTTCCGTAAAGATATCTTGGAATGTCTCATGCGCCTCCTCCGTCCGCCACAAAGGCGAGGCGAGCCAATAGGCAACAGGGACGGCGACGATAATAAAAAGAATGACGAGGACTTTTTTCATAAGACCTACCGATTAAAAATTTTCGTAACGAAATTTTCTGATTTTGCGCGAGACGAAGATAAAAATTTTGAATAATACCAGTGGTATTTTGAGAAATTTTTGGCAAGTCGTAGCCAAAACTCAGGAAATTGCAGTAGAAAGGTTTTTAATCAGTGGGTCTATATAAACAATCTATTTTTTCTTCCGTTTTAGGGCGGCTTTTAGAAACGCGGTGAAGAGCGGATGCGGGCGCAACGGGCGCGCCTGAAACTCGGGGTGGAACTGCGTGCCGAGAAAAAATGGATGCACTTTTTCGGGAAGCTCCGCGATTTCCATAAGCGCGCCGTCAG
>CAZYWN010000064.1:0-3344 GCA_964651525.1 uncultured Candidatus Saccharibacteria bacterium
TAGAACCTAGAACCTAGAACCTAGAACCTAGAACCTAGAACCTAGAACCTAGAACAATGCTCTCAAAAACCTCATCATTCCCAAAATATCTCTTCGCGCTCCTCCTCGCCATAGCCATCTTGGCTCCCGTTGGTTTTCTGTATGCGGCAGACCCGCCATCTACGCCCACCTATGTGCAACTCGCTCCGCTTTCGGGTTTGACTCCGCCGAGTTCGGTCGTCACACAAACAGGGCTCGCGGGATATTTGCAAACGCTTTTTTGGCTCGCCATTACCGTCGCGGGAGTGCTTGCGGTTTTGGTGATTACCCTCGGCGGCGTCCAGTACATGACGACCGAAGCGTTCGGAGCGAAGGGAGCGGCGAAGAACCGCATCACCATGGCGATTGTCGGCTTTCTCATCGCCATCTCCGCAGTGCTGATACTCCAGACGATAAATCCCGATTTGCTTACTTTTAAGTTCATCACCCAAAAACTTGACTTTGACATTCCGAAAGCGTCGTCTCTTACGGAAGGGACAATATCCGGTTGCACGGTATACGCCAGCGCTCCGGTTACTCAATGTCTCTGGGCAGACTATGGGGGAGGCGAGTATCAAAGCTTCAATCTGTGTTCAAGCGCGCTGAATAGTAATAATTATGTTGACTTGGCCGACACACGGTGCGCACAAGCAAAGCCGTCCAACGACATCACCAGCCGTCCGCCGGTCTGCTGCGGATACATACCCCCGCAGAGCGGCTGTTCCGGAAAGGGCGTGGAGGCGGGGTTTAATCTAAATTGTCAGTGGTCGCCATCGTGCGAAGACCCTTCTTTCCTGACAGACGCATCGTATTGCGACGGACCTCGGTCTGGTGTATGTTGCGCTTCGCCTATATAAATTATGTCACGAAAAACGTTTTTCATTCTCTTTTCTGTACTCCTTCTTCTGGTAGCCGGCTTTTTCTTTGCCGCGTTTCTCCTGTCGCGGAAAGAGGGGCGTCCTTTGGGCGAAGTATTGATTGACGTTGCTCCGTTCGGGGAGGTTCTTCAAGACATTTCCTTCGGCGGGCGTACGCCGACAGGAGACGGCGAGGAGCCTGTCGTCCCGGACGGGGCGGGGGTGTCTCCCGAAAAATTGCCTAATTTGTACAAAATAAGCGCGGAGCCGGTATCGGGAGCTACGGCGTTCCTCCGCGACGGGACAGCGTATATCCGCTATGCGCTTCTTGATACCGGACATATTTATGAATATGGCGCAACGACAACGGAAAGACAGCGTGTCACCAACACCACCGCCCCGGGAATAAAAGAGGTTTTCTGGGGGAGAAACGGGGGTGTGGCCATTGTCCGCTATCTTGACGAGGGAAACATCATAAAAACATTTCTGGGAAGGGTTCTCCTCGCGGGAGCAAACACGAAGTTGGGGGAGTCGTCGGGGGTGCTCTATGGAGAATTCCTTGCCGACACCATCAGCGGGCTGGCTGTTTCTCCGGAAAAAGACCGCTTCTTTTATTTGTCGCAGGCCGGAGAATCGGTTGCCGGCTTTGTTTCTTCTTTTGGAGAAGGGGGCGGGGGGGCGAAGCGCATCTTTGGTTTTTCTTTTACCGAATGGCTTGTCTCTTGGCCCCAGAAAGACACCCTCGTTTTGACGACAAAACCATCCGCTCACACGGACGGTTTCGCATACACGATGAATGTAAGCACGGGCGCTTTGACAAAGCTTCTGGGTGGCGTACGGGGGCTCACCACACATCCTTCTCCCGACCTGGCGGCCGTGCTCTACTCGCGCGGGCTCAGAAACAGAATAGACAGTTTTTTGCTGGACACAAAAACGGCTTCGGTGGCGGCTTTTCCCGTTTCCACCCTTTCTGAAAAATGCGCGTGGGGGATAAAAGAGCCCAGTGTTGTGTATTGCGGCGTTCCCGATTTTCTCCCGCAAGGGTATTTCCCCGATGATTGGTATCAGGGGGGGGTGTCGTTCTCTGACGCACTGTGGCGAGTACAAACGGAGACAGGCATTGCAGAAAAGATTTCTCTCCCCGAAAGGGATGTCGGCGAAAGTGTTGATGTTATAGAGCCTGTCTTGAGCCCA
This sequence comes from uncultured Candidatus Saccharibacteria bacterium, assembly GCA_964651525.1. Classification (GTDB taxonomy): domain Bacteria; phylum Patescibacteriota; class Minisyncoccia; order Phycocordibacterales; family UBA2135; genus CAZYWN01. The sequence goes on from CAZYWN010000064.1 coordinate 2,070, forward strand.
AACGACGATTTTCTATTCTTTATAAACAAAAAAGACTCCTCGTTGTGGAGCCTTAAATTAGGTGCTAGGTTTTAGGTGCTAGGGTCTAGTAAAAGAAAAAATTGACTTTGAGTTTTTCTTTCCAATAATCCTAGAACCTAGAACCTAGAACCTAGAACCTAGAACCTAGAACCTAGAACCTAGAACCTAATTCTGGTTCACATATTTAATCACCACCCTTCGGTCTCTTCCAAATCCGGTTGACTCCGTTTTTATGTCGGGAACTTCAGAAAAAAATGAGTGGACAATCATTCGCTCATAAGGGTTCATCGGCGGACATTCAATGTTACTTTTGAAGAAGCGCGCGCGTTCCGCCATTATCTGCGCCCTGTTTTTCAGCTCCTGCATCCGTTTTTCTTGATAATCATTAACATCAACGACAAAGTTCGTCTTTTTCCAGTTGTTTTTTTCGCAGTGTATCTCAAAAATTTTTTTTACAAGGTGGTTTAAGGCGAAAAGGGTTTTTCCTTCAAATCCTACTAAAAAATGCGGCTCGTCCGTTGAGAAAGCAAACCGAACCATGTCACTGTCAACAAGGTTTGAAACACCCTTGAATTGGGCGTTCGCGTTGAGCCTCTCTACTATAGCGGCGGTCGTTTGTTTTATAAAATCTTCTTCCATAGACGAAAATCCCTCTTTACATAGGGATTATACAAAGATGTACTGAAATAGCAACCTAACTCATAAAACACGGGGCATGCAACATGAAACAAGGACTAACCTTAATGTTTTATGTTTCATGTTGCATGTTTCATTTTTGAGTTTTTATTAGGTGAATTAGAAATTAGGAATTAGAAATTTTTTCTAGCGCCCTCCTCCGAACAAGAAGTTCGTGCCCGATGGAGAAGAGGTTTGAAGTAACCCAATACAACGCAACGGCGGCGGGAAAAACGGTATATGACAGAAAAAATACCATGACGGGAAAGACATACCGCGCCTGTGTCTGGAAACTCTTCGCGAACTCGTCTTTAAAAGACGGCCTTTCCGGTTGCTCTTTTTTTGCGGCCGGTGGAGGCATGGCTAGTTTTATTTGAAAATATTGAGAAATGCCGGCAATAAGCGCGATAATAATATTCTCTTTTGAGATATCAACAACACCTAAAAACAATAGCGACATGTCCTGGGGGAGCGTGACAAAAGAATAAAGTCTTTCCGCGCTTAATCCGTTGGTAAGCCCTTGGTTGAAAAGCCAGAACAACGCAAGGATAAAGGGCGTCTGCACCAAAAACATCAGGC
>CAZYWN010000065.1:0-3330 GCA_964651525.1 uncultured Candidatus Saccharibacteria bacterium
CGTTCACATCAAGAAGGTGTCCCGGACTCGCCGTCCCAATCCCGACATTCCCCGCCCCGTCAATCACGAACGGCGTGGTGTCGGTGGTGGTGTCGTTTACCCAAAACGAGTATTCTCCCGTTGCGTTGGTAACGGCAAGAGTAGCGGAGGGGGAGGTTGTTCCGATCCCGACATTCCCCGAAGTATCAATCGTAAAAATATCGCCGTTAGAAGCCGAGGTTACAGAAAAATAGGAGAGAGCGGGGCTTGAACTTGCTATTTCAATAATCGCGTCAGGGGTAGTGTCGCCAAAACCGAGCGCGCCCGCGCCGGTCAATGTCGCGAGGGAGTTTCCGCTCGGTATTTGAAAAACTATGGTTGTGCTTGCTTTGAGCCAAGTACTGCCTTCTGCGAGGTGCGAAAGGATATTTTCATTTTGGATGAGGATGCCGTCCGAGTTAGAGGTGTTAAAAAGACCATTCACATCAAGAAGATGCCCCGGACTCGCCGTCCCGATCCCGACGTTGCCGCCATTGTTTATATAGCTGTCTGCGCTTCCGTGTGCGCTTAACAAAACATCTACATTGTTATTATCATCTCTAAGAACCATCTCCCCGCTTCCGTTTGAAGAAAGTCTGACTATAAACTTTTCAACCTCATTTGAATTTGAAACATAGAATAAGTCCTCGCTCGTTGTACTGTCTCCTTGGATTTCCAATTCAACATCAGGCGCCGCCGTCCCAATCCCCACATTTCCGTCCTCATTCACCACAAACCACGGAGTAGATGAGCCATTGTCCGCTACCACAAATGTCGGCGCGCCCGTGGTAACTTTCTCCACGCTTAATTGCCCCCACGGCGTGGTCGTCCCAATCCCGACGTTGCCGCCAGTAAAGGTCGCGCTTATGGGCGTAGAGGCGGTTGTTGAAGCGGTGAAAACAGACAACGGTCCGCGTGAGAAAATGCCGCCAGAACCGAGCGACAATGAGTCGGCGTGAATGTATCCTTTTGCGATTATCCCGTCGTCCACCTGCAAGACCCCCGCCCGCAAGGAATGCACCAGCGCGGACTGCGCCTCAATGCCCGTCAAGTCAAGGACGACGAAGTCGTTGCCTGAAACCGAACTTGTAACAGTATATGCCCGCGTGCCGGAGACAAAAATATCTCTTATTTCTGCTGTAAGATTCACTCCTCCAACCAAAACGGGATTGTACGGGTCACCCGCATCATACACAACAAAATCGCTTGTGCCGGAGAGATTGCTTCCTCCTAAATACGCATATCGCCCAGATACAAAAATTGAATAATTAAGGCTGGTTCCTGACGGCAATCCCAAATCAACCGTCGTTGTTGTTGCTATATCATATGGGTCGGATACATCATAGATGATAAAGTTTCCGGTGATGCCATCGCCGTCTTTCAAGACATACGCATAATTTCTTTGCACTGCCAGTCCATACGAGTCATTCGCGTTGCCACCAGTCGTTGCGTCAACACCAAGTCCTATGCTGTTTGTAAAAACTGGCGAAGTGGGGTCGGATATGTCATAGATGGCAAGTTCGCCGTTTGAGGTGGTGTTTCTGCTTTCCGTAAGAAGATATAAATAATTTCCCGCAACGCGTATTCGTTCTACAGAAGTGTTGTCGCGCGTATTTGTGGATGATTGAAGAACGGGACTTGAAGGGTCGGATATGTCATAGATTCTCCAAAAGTTCGTTGCCGCGCCGTCAACGCCTAAATATGCATATCTCCCAGAAACAAACACATCTGTAATCCATGCGCCAACGACGGTAACCGATGTCGTTGCGACAACCGAAGGGTTGGATATATCGTAAATACCCAATCCGTTGCCGTTATCTCCGCCGTTATACGCATAGCCGTTTGCAATAAATATACCCGCACCGATTCCTGTAGAACCGGAAAGGTATTTTATTTCCCCAACTTGAGAAGGCGACGACGTGGAAATATCAAAAATAGTCAATTCTCCCGATTCGGTTGTAAATGCGTAATTTCCTGAAACAAAAAGTTTTAATCCGGGTGCTCCCAAATCCGCGCCGCCTATGTTTGTCGGCATGTAGTTTGTTGTCGCATCTCCTCCTGCCTGAAATATAGACCCGCCAGAGACCGAGAGCTTAGACATGGGCGTCGTCGTCCCGATGCCTACATTGCCCCCAAAATACGCCCTGCCGTCTATCGTCAAAGTAGACGAGCCGCTTATGTTGTCCGAGACGTGGAACGGCGCGGAGACGGTGGATGAGGCGGAGGAGATGAAGCCGTTGTCAAACGTCGCCAAGCCGCCGACGGTCAATGTGGACGAGGCGGAGAGGTTGTCGGAGACGTGGAAAGGGCCGGAGACGGTGGATGATGCCTGCGCGATTATCCCAAAGTTAAAGATGAAGTTGTCGTTCGTGCCGTCCCATGCCAAAAGCGCGTTCGGAGTTTCCGATCCGCGTTCAAAGGCGAGATATGATGTTTCGTTATCCCCAGCGTCCGAGTTTATGGTGAATGTTTCCGCGCTTGTGTTGCCGGCGGTTAAGGTTCCCACGAGTGTCGTCGCGTTCACTTCATCAGCGTAGATGATGCCGAAGCGCGTGCCGGCGGAACCGATGTCGTTGTTTCCGCCAGTTGAGGTGATGTTTCCCGTGAGGTCAAGGGTGCCGGAGACGGTCGTAGACGCGCCGCCGAGTATCGCGCCGCCCTCAAGAGTGGCGAGTCCGCCAAGAGTGAGCGTGGACGAGGCGGAGAGATTGTCGGAAACATGAAACGGCGCGGAGACGGTTGATGATGCCTGCGCGATGAATCCGCTCAAGAGGTCGAGCCGCCCGCTTATTTGCGACACTCCGGTACCCGCAGTGATAATTGAGCTATCGGAACCGGTTAAAGAGACGATAAGTCGTCCGTCGTTGGTTATATTGATATCACTATCCGTCGTTAACGAGCCGGAGAGAGTTGCCGGGTCAAGTGATTCTCCGATGCCGACTAATCCTTGGTTGTTTATTATGAAGCGGTGTATGACTCCTCCTTCGCCTGAATCATTAGACGAAACAACAAACGCCGGCTGATACGACGCAAGCCCCGCGTTCGTATAGTCAACCGACAGAAGCCCCCACGGAGAGGTGGTCCCAATCCCGACACTTCCGCCGGTGAGGGCAAAAAGCGAAGTCCCGTCCACAGCGATTGAGGAGGAAGAAGTGATGACATCCGCCACGTGAAAAGGCGCGGAGACGGTAGAGGAAGCGGAGGAGATGAAGCCGTTCAAAAACGAGGCAAGGTCGGCGACCCCGAGTGTTGAGGAAGCGGCGATATGGTTGGCAACGTTTAAGGTGGATGCTATTGTTGACGACGCGGATG
>CAZYWN010000066.1:0-3283 GCA_964651525.1 uncultured Candidatus Saccharibacteria bacterium
GACAACGAAACAATGCGTAGAATACGCGCGGAGCGTGAATCCGGAGATTATTGTAGAAGGCGAGCTCGGCTATATCGGCTCTTCGTCGCAACTTCTTGATGAGATTCCTCGCGACGTCGCGGAAAGCGCTTTTACAACACCGGAACAAGCGGCGGAATATGTGCAGGCGACGGGGATTGACCTCCTCGCGCCGTCCGTTGGAAATGTCCATGGTATGTTAAAAAATGCAAAAAACCCTGCTTTGGACATAGAACGAATTGCGAAAATCCGCGAAGCGGCTGGTGTTCCTTTAGTGCTTCATGGCGGGTCGGGTATAACTGATGACGATTTCAAAAAAGCGATACAGGCGGGAATGGCGGTTGTTCACATCAATACGGAAATACGGAAAGCGTGGCGGGACGCGGTGCGGATGGCACTACAGGAAAATCCGGACGAAGTCGCGCCGTATAAGCTACTTCAGGGCGCGAAAGAGGCGGTGCAGAGGGTGGTGAGGGAGAGGATTGGGTTGTTTAGCGAAAGCAGAAACCCTAAATTCTAAACCCTAAATCCTAAACAAATTCAAATTTCAAAAGCACAAAACTCAAAAATATTTGTTTTAAGATTTTGAACATTTGGATTTTGATATTGTTTAGAGTTTAGATATTAGGATTTAGAATTTTATTGTTATGCCTTCTATTTACATCACCCGCAAAATTCCCGACGCCGGTCCCGCGCTTTTGCGCGGGAAGGGGTATGAGGTAGAGGTGAGCTCTAAGGATGGCGTCCTCACGAAAGAGGAACTTGTCGCGGCGCTTAAGGCGAAGCCCTATGACGCGGTGCTCTGTCTTCTCACTGATAAGATAGACGCTGAAATATTTGCCGCCGCTTCCGCGACAAAAATATTCGCGAACTACGCCGTCGGTTTTGACAACATAGATGTGGCAGAGGCAAAAAAGCGCGACATTTTCGTCACGAATACTCCGGACGTGCTGACGAATACTGTCGCGGAGCACACGTTTGCGCTGATGCTTACTGCGGCGCACCGCATTGTGGAAGGAGATGCGTTCACGCGCGCCGGCAAATATACCGGCTGGGCTCCGGAGCTTCTTTTGGGAACTGATATAAGCGGGAAGATTCTCGGTATTTTAGGGCTTGGACGCATCGGCTCTCGCGTCGCGTATCACGCAGTAAAAGGATTTGGTATGAGCGTTTTCTATTATGACGTTAAAAGGAACGAGGATTTTGAAAAAGAGTACGGCGCGATATTCAAAAGTACGCCTGAAGAAGTTCTCCGCGAAGCCGATTTTGTTTCCGTGCATGTGCCGCTCCTTAATTCCACAAGGCATCTCATCAACGCGGAACGGCTTTCGCTCATGAAAAAGGGAGCGATACTCGTGAACACATCGCGCGGGCCGGTTATAGACGAAGCGGCGCTCGTAGAGGCGCTTAAAAACAAAATAATCCGCGCTGTGGCGATTGATGTATTTGAGAATGAACCCGCGCTCGCGGATGGTCTTCGCGGCCTGCCGAACATCGTGCTCACTCCGCACCTTGCGTCCGCGACCGAAGAAACCCGCGGCGCGATGTCCCGTGTCGCGGCGGAAAACATTATCGCGGCGCTGGAAGGTGCGATACCTCCGAATGCGATAAAGTAAAGATTTGCTTTTTTTCTTGGATATGGTAGTATCCGTTTATTATTTATGCTTACGCTAAAAGCGGAAAAAAGGAGCGTGCTTGGCAAAGCGCTTAAAAACGAAAGAAAAGCGGGGCGTCTCCCCGCGGTCTTTTATGGGCGGAAAGAAAAAGCCACATCCGTATTTGTGCCGTATGCCGAGTTCTTGAAAGTATGGAAAGAAGCAGGGGAGTCCTCATTGGTGAACCTATCCTACCCCGACAAGGACATGCCCGTCCTCATTACTGATGTCTCTTTTGACCCTGTCCGTGGCGAACCAATCCACGCGGATTTTTACGCAGTGGAATCCGACAGAGCCGTTGAGGTGTCGGTTCCGCTTGAGTTCATTGGCGTTGCGCCCGCCGTCAAGGAATTTGGCGGGACCCTCGTTAAAGTGCTCTACGAAGTGCCGGTATCAGGACTTCCGAAAGACCTGCCCGCAGAAATTGTCGTTGACCTTTCTCCGTTGGCGACTCTTGAAAGCCGCGTCCTCGTCAAGGACCTTCCGGTCCCCGGAGGCATCACCATCCTTTCGGACAAAAATGAAATAGTGGCGCTTGTCGCAGAGGCGGCAAAAGAAGAAGTGGTGGAAAAAGTATTTGATGCTACTGCCATTGAAGTAGAAAAGAAGGGTAAGAAAGAAGAGGAGGGAGAACTCGGCGCGGAGGGAGAGAAGAAAGAACCGGCATCTGCCGGAGGCAAATCCTCTCCTGGAGGGAAAAAGGGGCCAGAGAAAAAATAACAAACATTTTACTTCACCAAGAGAAACTCCACCGCGCTCTCCGCGATGGAGTTTCTCTTGTAGGGGGGAAAGGGTATAATAGAATTATCAATTTTTAATTTAGAATTTCCAATTTTGAATAAATTTTTAATGATTTGATTTTAAAATTCGGTTATTCAAATTTGACTCATAATTCAAAATTCATAATTCAAAATTATATACAGCATGCCTTCTTTGCCGAAAATAATACTTGCCTCGTTCATACTATACCTGTTATTCCCCACTGTCCTCGCGGCTCAGGTTTCTTCTTCCGACGTCTTGGCGCGGCGGGCAGAGCTTGAGCAGGAACTTGCCGCGCTGGAAAAGGAGATAGAGGCGCAAAGGGTCATATTGACCGAGAAACAGCGCGAATCCATTTCTCTTGAGCGCGATATCGCCATTCTTGACGCAAAGATACAATCGGCGGAGCTTTCCATAAAAGCGCGGGCGCTCTCTATCAAGCGTCTTGCCACAGACATCGCGAATAAAGAAAAAACCATTTCCGGCTTATCGGCGAAGATTGTCCGTGAAAAGGATTCCCTCGCCCAACTTTTAAGAAACACAAACCGTCTTGATTCGTTCTCGCTCGCGGAGGTGATTCTCTCAAACAAAAATCTCTCGGAATTTTTCCGCGACTTTGAATCGTTTGCCGCAATTAAAGTGTCGCTTCAGAACTCTTTTCAAAAACTGGAAGCCAATAAAAAAGCGACACGGAATGAACAGGTTGTGCTCTCGGGCAAGCAACAGGAACAGGAGGAATTGAAGTATTTGCAGGAGCTTCAGAAAAAAAGCATAGAAGCGGATAAGGCAAAAAAGCGTAATATTCTTGCGGCGACTAAGGGTGTGGAAGCCCTTTACCAGAAGGTCGTTCA
>CAZYWN010000067.1:0-3263 GCA_964651525.1 uncultured Candidatus Saccharibacteria bacterium
CCGTCCTTATTCGTATCCACATTTTCCGGCGGAGACGGTTGTTTAAACCAAAATGCCGCTATGGAAAAATCTACGAGGTTCACCTTATTGTCTTTGTTAAAGTCCACATGCGCGGGCGCTTTCGCAAACACGGCGGCGACTTTGTTCTGGAGCCCCACGGTGAAGACGGCTTCCTGCGAATATCCCGTTTTTGTTTCGCCTTTTTCCGCGCGGGCGAGGACCGCGTAGCCGCCCTGCGCGAGCGAGGCGGTTGCAAGAGAATACGAATAGGCGCCGCTGGCGCCTACCGAAACGCGCGAGAGTATTTTCCGTATCTTTTCATCTTTATCGCCCAGGTATAGCGCGACCTCGGCGCCGGGCAATGCCTTGCCTTCTATTTTCACAAAATCCCCCTTGCGCACTTCTTCTTTGTCGGCGATGACAATGGGCGGCAGGGTGATGCCGCTCAAAGTTGTTATCGCGTTCCCCGTAACTTTCACCGTGAACGACTGTGTGATGGAGCGATGCCCTTTCACATCCTCCGCGACGATACCGAAGGTGTGCGTTCCCGCAGAAATCCCCGTGAGAGAAAACTGGAAACTCGCGTCTGTTTTCGCGCGAGACGAGGCGACTATCTGCGCGTTCTTCAAAAGCAATACCGTAGTGTCCGGATACGCGAGCCCGTAGAAGAAAACTTCGGTCGGCGGCGCCACAACGCCCCCGCCTCCGCCGCCGCTTGAAGGCGTTTCTGGCGTCGCGGTCACCGTCGCCGTGCCGAACACTGCATAGGTGCTGAATGTGTCGGTAGAAAAAGTAACCGTGTTGGCGTCAGTGTCTTGCGTATAGCCAGAAATCGCGTCCCACGCGGAGGCGCTTGTGTTCCATTTATACGGCGCAAGCGAGCTTTCGGTGTAGCCGGAAATATCGCTTGCGGAATAGGGAAGGACGATGGTGATTGATTCGCTAATCGCATCAGAAACTACCGTCCCATCCGTTTTCCTTACCGTAAAATCGTATGTTTTCCCGATAAACGACTGCCCCGATGGCGCGGGCTGTGATGACGAAAAAAAAGTGTTCGCGTATGAAGTCATTTGAAACCGGAAATTTTCCGTATAGGAATCGGCGGGGATAGTCGCGCTTACTTCCTGCGCGTCATCGTTGGTGAGCGATGCCGTGCCGCCTGCGGTATAGACAATGGTCGTCTCGCTAAACGCCTCGCCATCGGTCACGGAGACGGAGATGGTTGAAGAATCCGCGCTGGCTATCGAGGGGGTAGCGCAGAAAATAATCATCAGTAAGGGCACTATTTTTTTATTGATGAGAAAGTGCTCTTTCATAAAACATGAAGCATAAAACATGTAACATTAAGTGTCCCATGTTTCATGTTGTGTGTTTCATTTTTTATTTCAGTTTCTTTAATATTCCCCACAGTATTGCGCCGATTTCTTCAGGCATTTTTAATGCTTTCCTGTAGTCATCTTTTGCAAGATACTTCTCAATCATTGAAAAATGAAGGAGATATTTTGACTCTTTCAATGAGCCGTACGATATTTCTAAAAAGTTTTTATGGACTTTATCTCTTACTCGAGCATAACCTTCTATATAATTCAAAATCACCGATAAAGACGCTCTTCGTAATTGCGATGTTACGCCGTACAATTCTTCTTTAGGAAACTTTTTTGCGAGAGTATAGACAAAATGAACATATTCATCCATTAATTTTTTTAATTTGTCATGATATGTTTCCTGTTTCATGTTTTATGTTCCATGATTATCTCCGCTTTCTCCTTCGCAACAAAAACCAGAAAATAACCAGCACAAAAAGCCCGCCGAGCGCCCACAGTCCAATCCGCACGCCCGTCGTCCCGCCAACACCTGCCATAAAGCCCGCGAATCCGACACCCTCTTTCACCATGAAGGGCTTCTTCAGTTCCTTCACCCTGCCGCCAGTGTCGTCGTAAATCTTCACATTCCCCCAGTATTCCCCTTCCGCAAGACGCACCGAAAGCGGAAACTCAATGGTGAGCCCCTGCTTCGTGAACGACGGCACTTCTTCCACAATATCCACATCTCCGTACGCAAGCCGTATGTCGCCGAATTTATTGAAAAGCTCAAACGAAGCGGCGGAGGGGCCCGTGGGGACATTGCCGGTATTCTCCACTTCAATATTCACTTTCGGCTTTTCGCCCGCGCGGATGTGCTCTATGTCAATATTCGTAATGGTGAACGACTCATAGACATCGTTCCCAACCGTGAGTTCCACATCAATCCTGCCACCCAAGGAGATGGCGACACCCTCTTTGGCTTTTTCAGGATTTGTGCTCGGACGGATAAACGCTTTGTAGATGCCAATCTCGGCATCCTTCGGCACATCAATCGTTATTTTAAGCGGAAACTGCTGAACGCCCGCGGGAATAGTGAAGGAGCCCGCAGGGTCAAAAGAAATCCAGTCCTTGATGTCCCGCGATTCTACGGAAACATCCATGGATACGGCTTTTTCCGGATTCCCCTGTATGAGATAAACGGTGCGCGTGATGCGCGAACCGGGGACGAGGCGCGTTTCTTTGATTGAAGGAGGGGAGATGCCGAACCCCGCCTCCACTACGGCGGGGAAGACACTAATGGCAACGAATAAAAGCACGAATAGCAACGAATGAGAAAACGAATTGCAACGAATTCGTTGGTATTTGTTCTTTTTATTCGTGATTATTTGTGAGGTATCTTTATGTCGCAATTCGTGGATTCCTTTCATACACCTTAATTTAATCGTATAAACCAACGAATTGCAACAAAAAATGGCGACCATATTCGTCGCCATTCGTATTTCTATTCGTTGATAATTCGTATTTCTATTCGTTGCTATTCGTGGATTCCTAATCCGCCACCGCCGTGAAAGTGTTCTCACCCGTGTAAGCACCATTCGCCTGTCCCGCTGGTATCGCAATGCCCCAGAAAGTGTCGTCTGTTACCGCGGTAGATGTCGCGGTCGTAGTCGCAAGGACGGTTTCTATAGTCGCTGGAGTGGTTGAGGAGAGGGAGTTCGTGAGCGACGCGTAGGTCTGGTCAATAATGTCAAATTTCTGCTGGTCGTCGTCAATTCTATTGGCTGGGACCGCGCAAGTCGCGAAGTCGGTGCAAATCCATGTTCCGCTTATCTCCGTGTCCGTCACAGTATTCCCGGTGTTCGTTACCGTTGCCGTCTGGTTTGAAGCGCCAGTATCAGCGCCCGCCGCTGTTTCCGCATACGCAATTGTGCCGGTAACATTCAGCGCGTTTAAGGTAGC